>JASFLG010000083.1:0-11356 GCA_050118205.1 Pseudomonadales bacterium | reverse complement strand
GGGGTGCGGGACGGAAGGCTCTGGCTGATGCTCGAGACTCCCGCCGAGCCCGCGCGTCTGCTCGCGACGTTCGAAAGGGACGGCCAGCTCACCGACGATCAGCTGGCGCTCGTCGACTCCGCGGATCTCCGGCTGGTCTGGCGCGGCGGTGACTGAGCGCTCGCTTTCCTATCTGCCGAACGTCATCACCGTGCTGCGCATCCTGCTGGTGGTGCCGACGGCCTGGCTGCTCGTGGAGGCGCGCTATGTGGACGCGCTGGTGCTCATGGCCCTGGCCGGCGCCAGCGATGCCCTGGATGGCTGGATGGCCCGCCGCTTCGGCTGGATGAGCCGTTTCGGGGCCGCGCTCGACCCCGTGGCCGACAAGCTGCTGGTGGCGGTGCTGTTCGTCGTGTTCACCTATCAGGGTCACGTCCCCCTCTGGGTCGCCGCCATTGTGGTCGGCCGGGATGTGGTGATCCTCGCCGGTGCTGGCGCCTACAGGCTCTTCTTCGAGCCCATCGAGTTCGCGCCCACGCTCATCAGCAAGGCGAACACGGCGGCGCAGATTCTCATGCTGCTGCTCCTGCTGCTGGGCCTGTGTGACTTCGGGCGTCTGTCGGGTCTGGCTCTCGCGGTAGTGGACCCGTGGTGCTTCTACGTGCTTGCGGTGCTTGGCCTCGGATCCGGCGCCGACTACGTGATCACCTGGGGCAGCAAGGCCTTCAGGCATGGCCGTCGCGGGGGAGCAGGGTCCGCGGTGAAGCGGGAAGCGGACACCGGTGACTGAGCGTCGACGCCAGCTGACCATTGATCTGCACCAGCAGCACCTGCATCAACTGGACAACTTCGATGCGGGTGGCAACGGGGAGCTCGTCGAGGCGATCAGGGGCGTCGCCGCGGGCACCCGGACGCCCGGGCTGTTCGTCTGGGGGCCAGCGGGCTGTGGCCGCAGCCACCTCCTGCAGGCCGCCTGTCACGCCACCGAGGCAGGCGGGCGGCGGTCGCTGTATCTGCCGCTGGCTCTCCTTCCCAGGGAACCCGACGTGCTGGAGAACCTCGGCGCCGGGCTGGTCGCCCTGGATGACGTGGACGCCTGGCTCGGAGCCCGCCCGCTGGAGGCGGCGCTCATGGACCTCTATCAGCGTCAGTTCGACTCGCGGCGCGCGGTGCTGGTGAGTGCGGGGGCGCCGGCTCAGCGCCTCGTGTTCGCCCTGCCGGACCTCGCCTCGCGATTGCGCGCGCTGCCGGGATTCGCCGTTCGGCCGCCGGATGATTCGGGCTTGCGCCGGATCCTGGTCGCCGCAGCGCACCGTCAGGGCCTGGTCCTTGCCGACCCGGTGCTCGACTTCTGGCTGAGCCGCGCGCCGCGCTCGCTGCCTGGTCTGCTCGCCCAGCTCAGGGCGCTCGAGCGACGCTCGCTGGCCGAGCAGCGCAGGATCACGATTCCTCTGGTCAAGGAGGTGCTGGCGCTGTGAAACGGCTGGTGTGCACGGGCGGCGGCACCGCAGGCCACGTGGTGCCCACGCTGCCGGTCATGCAGGCGTTCGTCGATGCGGGCGTCGCGGTGGACTTCGTCGGTAGCGGCCTGGCGCTGGAGCGGAGCCTGGTGGCGACCCTGCCGGTGACTTATCACGCGATCTCGGCAGGCAAGCTGCGGCGGTACTTCTCGCTCGAGAACCTGCTCGACGTGTTCCGGGTACTGAGGGGCATCGTTCAATCGTGGCGGCTGATCCGCGGCCTGCACCCGGACGTGGTGTTCTCCAAGGGTGGCTACGTCAGCTTTCCGGTGGTGCTCGCGGCGTGGCTGGCGCGGGTCCCGGTGGTGGCGCACGAGTCCGATCTCAGTCCCGGGCTCGCAAACCGGCTCGCCTTGCCGTTCGTGACGTGTCTGTGCGTGAGTTTTCCGGGCACGAAGCCCGCAAGGTTCCGAGGCGAGCTCCTCTACACCGGGACGCCGGTGCGGCCGGCGCTCCTGGCCGGCGACGCGGCACGGGGACGTGCGCTGGTCGGGGCGCCGTCCGGCAAGCCGGTGCTGGTGATCACCGGCGGCAGCCTGGGTGCGGACCGGCTGAACGCAGTGGTGCGCGAAGCGCTGCCCGCGCTTGCCGAGCGGGCCGTCGTGGTGCACGTCTGCGGTCCGGGCAAGGCTCTGCCGCTCGCGATTCCCGACTATCACCAGTTCGAGTACGTGCGCGAGGAGTGGGGCGATCTGCTGGCGGCGGCGGACCTGGTCGTGTCGCGGGCCGGCGCGAACACGCTTTACGAGCTGCTCTGCCTGCACAAACCCAACATCCTGGTGCCATTGCCGAGGAGCGCCAGCCGCGGCGATCAGATCGAGAACGCAGCCTATGCCGAGTCGGAAGGATTCAGCCGGGTCATCCCCGAAGCGACCCTCGATGCGCCGACGCTTGTCGACGCGGTCGCCGACGTCCTTGCCGATCAGGGACAGGGATCTGGCAGAATCGCCGGATTTTCACCGCCGGATGCGGTGGCGTTGATCGTCGATGCCATCCGGCGCGCCGCCGATTCCGGCGACGCGAGCTGACGCAGGAGAAACTTGAGATGCACAAGATCAGGACCTTCAATCAGATCGCCGTCCGTGGGCTGGACCGCTTTTCCCGGGACCGCTACGAGGTCGGCTCGGAGATCCGCGACCCCCACGCCATTCTGCTGCGCAGCCACAAGCTCGACGCTGCCGGGCTGACCCCGAGCCTGCGGGCCATCGCCCGTGCGGGAGCCGGGGTCAACAACGTGCCGGTGGAGGCGTGCACCGAGCATGGCATCGTGGTGTTCAATACCCCGGGCGCCAATGCCAACTCGGTCAAGGAGCTGGTGCTCGCCGGGCTTCTGATCGCCGCCCGGGACGTTGTCGGCGGCGTGCAGTTCGTGCAGAGCCTCGGCAGCATCGGGGACGAAGCCGAGCTCAATCGTCTCGTCGAGGCGGAGAAGAAACGGTTCAAGGGCCGGGAGCTGTACGGCAAGTCTCTCGGGGTGGTCGGTCTCGGCGCGATCGGCTCGCTCGTGGCGCGTGCTGCGCTGGACCTGGGCATGGATGTGCTCGGCTACGACCCCGCCATCTCGGTGGATGCGGCATGGCGTCTGCCGGCCGAGGTGCAGCGCATGGAAAACCTGCCCAGCCTGTTTTCCCGGGCCGACTTCGTGACCCTGCACGTGCCTCTGCTTGCGGAAACCGAGGGCATGATCAACGAGGACAGCCTGCGTTCCTTCCGTCCGGGCAGCGTGCTCCTGAACTTCGCCCGCCAGCCCATCGTCGACAGCGATGCCCTGCTGCGGGCGCTCTCGGATGGCCGTGTGGCCATGTACGTCGCGGACTTTCCGGTGCCGGGGCTCGCCGATCACCCCCGGGTGCGGCTCACACCCCACCTCGGCGCGAGCACGGAGGAAGCGGAGGAGAACTGCGCGGTGATGGCGGCCAATCAGCTGGTGAGCTTTCTGGAGACGGGCAACATCGAGAACTCCGTGAACTTCCCCACCGTCAACCTGGAGCCGGCGGGCGGCTACCGTCTCGCCGTGACCAACCGCAACGTGCCGGGCATGCTGGGACAGATGACGAGCGTTCTGGCCTCGCAGCAGATCAACGTGGTGGACATGATCAACAAGAGTCGCGGCGATGTCGCCTACAACCTGATCGACGTGGCCGACGAGCCGGGTGCGTCGCTGATGGAGGCGATCTGTGCGATCGACAGCGTGATGAACGTGCGCGAGTTCAAGATGTAGACGTGATCCGCTCGGGAGTGTCCGGCGCGGGGTCAGCGGGCGCTTGCGCCGAGCCGGTAGCCGCGACGCGCCTGGCGCTGACGGAAGCGCAGGGGGCTGACGAGGCTGCGTTCCCGGGCCGCGAGCGGCTCGAAACCGGCGGTGATCCGGGTGCCGATCAATGCCGCGGCAAGATGGCCGGTCACCGTGCCCATGGAGCCGTGCCCGGTCGTCACAAATCGATCGACGTGCTCGATGCCCTGCTGGTCGTAGAGCGCTCCCACGACCGGGTTCCGGTCGGATGATACCGATCGTTCGCCCTTCACCGCCTCCAGCGGAATCGCGTCTCCTTCGACAAGCCGATTCACGTGCAGCAGATTGCGCGCCGTCGCTCGCGCCTCGGGCCACGGTTCGTACTCGTAGGTGGCGCCCACTGCGAGTACGTCCGGAGGCCGTGCGGGCAGGGGGGTGACGTAGCCGTTGCCGACGATGGGCACGGTGAGCTTGCCGAGCGGCCCGGGTGGCGGCCGCACGATGTCCAGCTGACCGTGCACGCGACCGAGCTCCAGAAATCCGGCGTCGGGAAAAGCCTGGGCCGCCGTCCCGCAGGCGAGCACCGCGGTGCCCTCCGGCCAGGCATTGCCGCTCCGATTGAACAGCACCTCGATCGACGGGTGATCCAGCAGTGCCCGGGTGAGCCGCGGTGTGTCCACCAGGCAGGCGTCGGGAAACCAGAGGACGGGTGAGGCGAACGCAAGCCCGGTGACGCCGGCGATCGCCGCGGCTTCAGCCGCGCTGATCAGGCGCACCCCGAGCCCGGTGCCACCATAGTGGTCGGCCACCGCCTCGAGGCGTTCGGCGGGGTAGGTGGGCGAGGCGATCTGCAGCGCGCCGGTCCGGCGCACGCCGGTGTCGGGCTCGTCGACGAACGGCGCGATTGCGGCCAGGGCGTGTGCATAGGCGACGGCCTTGAAGGTCGCGGCGGCGCCCCCATCGTGGGCGAGCCGCGGATGCATTACGGTGGCCGGCATGGCGCTGGCGCCGCTCGCCGGATACGCGGCACGCTCTAGGACGGTGACCGTGGTTCCGGCTTCGGCCAGGCTTCTTGCCACCGCCGCGCCCGCGAGCCCGGCACCGACCACCGTCACCCGATCGGTGGGGTGTCGGTGCGGGCATCCCGGATCGCGGAACACCCCGGCCAGGCTCTCCCGCTTGTGTGGTCGCTGGTCCACGCGGCGCATCTCGAAGCCGGCGTCGGCGAGGGCGCGCCGGACCCGGCCGGCGGCGGTGAACGTGGTCACCCGGGTACCCGTGGTCGCGGTGGCAGCCACCGCAGAGAGCAGTGTCTCGCTCCACATGGCCGGATTACGGTCGGGCGCGAAGCCGTCCAGGAGCCACAGGTCGAATGGCGCGTGCGGCTGGCGAGAGAGCTCGCTGATCCCCGCCTGGGCGTCGCCGTAGAACACGGTGAGCGTGATGCGTCCCTCGTGGAAGCGGCGCTGGTGCCAGCCGTGAATCAGGGGCGGATAGCGGCGCGCCAGGTCCGCGTACACGGGCTCGCCCGGGGTCCGTTGACGGGCGATGCGTGCAAAGACCTCCGGCGCGATGGGCGCCGCCTCGAAGCTGATGAAGTGCACGCGTGCCCCGGCGGATACCGCATGGCGGGCCAGTACGGCGAAGTTGAGGCCGGTGCCGAAGCCGAGCTCGCCGATCGTGATCGGGCGCCCTTCGCGGATCAGCTCGCCGAAGCCGGCCGGGGCGAGAAACACCCGCTCCACCTCGGCGGCACCGTCACGGTCGTGGTAGATGTCCCCGTAGGTGAGCGAATACGGCCGGCCGTCGCGCCAGCCGAGCGCGGCGGGCTCGATCACGCGTCGGCGGGCGCCCGCGGTCGCGCCTCATCCAGGATCCATTCGCTCCAGGAACCCGGGTACAGCAGGGGTTCCGGCAGGCCGGCGAGCCGCATGGCGAGGACGTTGTGGGCTGCCGTCACGCCGGAGCCGCAGTAGCAGACGGTGTTCTCGCCGCTGGGGAAGCGCTTCGCCAGGGCGCGCGGCGCGCGGAAACGACCCTGGTCGTCCAGGTTCTCCTGGAACGGCCGGCAGATCGCCCCCGGAATGTGACCGGCGACCGGATCGATGGGCTCCTCCTCGCCACGGAAACGCGCCTCGCTGCGGGCGTCGACCAGCGTGTAGGCGTTCAGATCCGCCGCCAGCGTCGCCGCGTCCACGGTTCGCGTAAGTGGCTCTCTGATCGAGAAGTTACCGGGGGCCGGGGTGACCGTCTCCGTGGACAGCGGTACCGGCCAGTCCTTCAGGCCGCCATCGAGCACGGCCACCGCCTCGTGGCCGAGCCAGCGCAGGCACCACCATGCGCGCGCTGCGAAGGCGCCGCCGGCGTCGTCGTAGACGACGACCTGATCACCGTCGTTGATGCCCAGGGCCCTCAGGCGTGCCGCCAGGATCTCCGGGTCCGGCAAGGGGTGCCGGCCACCGGCGCCCGGCGGCGCCGCCAGGTCGTCGTCCAGGGACAGATACACGGCGCCGGCGATATGACCCGCCTCGTAGACACGCCGGCCCAGGTCCGGATCGGCGAGACTGGCTCTACAGTCTACAAACTTGACAGAATTTTCTGCGGCCAGCGCGGTCGAAGGGGTAATGAGGAGGGTATGTCGGTTCACGATCGGATCACGGGTCGAAAATTTGACTTGAATCGGTGCCGTACCGCCCCAATTCTGACACGATGCGCCCCTAAAGCGCTGCATCTGTCCCGTTCGGCCGGAACGACCGGTCCCGTAATCCGGACAATGCGGCGGCAACGTGGACAGAATCGGGATTTCGACCGAATCGATATGATGGATACAAGGTAGTTTTTTAACGGGCGTGTTGTCAGAATCCGCGCAACGGACACCCATCGACAACCTGCGTTCTTTCACCACCAGAATCAACAACCGCTCGGAGCGCGATGAGCGCCGGAGCGCAGAACCGCCCGAGGCGACGATGAAACCGCCGAAGGCGATATCAAACGGAGGCTTCTAGAATTGAATGCCCTACTGGATTGGCTGAGCCACGGGCTCGCGAATTTCTCGCCCCTGGCGCTGATCGTCACCACACTGGTGTTGACCCACATCACCATCGTTGCGGTGACGGTCTACCTGCACCGCTACTCTGCGCACCGGGCGCTGGAGTTGAACCCTGTGCTCAAGCACTTCTTCCGTTTCTGGCTGTGGATGACCACCGGTATGACCACCCTGGAGTGGACGGCCATCCACAGAAAGCACCACGCCACCTGCGAGACGGAGGACGATCCGCACAGCCCGCAGATCAAAGGTCTGTCGCGCATTCTCTGGACGGGCGCGGAGGAGTATCGGGCCGAGGCGGAGAACGTCGAAACCCTGCGCCGTTATGGCGCCGGATGCCCTGACGACTGGATTGAGCGCAACGTCTACAGCCGCTTTCCCACCGGCGGCATCACGCTCATGTTCCTCATCAACGTGGCGCTGTTCGGCGTCATCGGGGTCAGCATCTGGGCCGTGCAGATGATCTGGATTCCCTTCTTCGCTGCCGGCGTCATCAACGGCATCGGCCACTACTGGGGCTACCGCAACTTCGAGTGCTCCGATGCGGCCACCAATATCGTGCCGTGGGGGATCATCATCGGTGGTGAGGAACTGCACAACAACCACCACACGTACCCCAACTCGGCGAAGCTTTCGCAGAAGTGGTTCGAGTTCGACATCGGCTGGATGTGGATTCGCGTCTTCGAGATGCTCGGCCTCGCCAAGGCCCGCAGCACGGGTCCGGTGGCGCACAAGGTGCCCGGCAAGCAGACGCTCGATCTGGACACCGCCTGGGCCGTGGTCAACAACCGCTTCCAGGTTATGGCCCGGTATGCCGAGAACGTGGTCAAGCCCCTGGTCAAGCAGGAGCTGGATGCGTCCGCCCGCGTCGTGCGGCGTGCGCGCCAGGCGCTGACCCGGGATGCCTCGCTGGTGGACGATGCCAGCCGGAGCCGCATCGACGAGCTCGTCAATGCCAGCCCGAATCTCAAGACCATCTACGAGTTCCGGCAACGGCTGCAGAGCGTGTGGGCCAAGCGCGGCGGCAACGCCGAAGAGATGCTGGCGGCGCTCAAGCAGTGGTGCCTGGATGCGGAAGCGACCGGCATTCAGGCGCTGAACGACTTCGTCGCGGACCTTCGAACCTACGCCATGCCCCGGGCCCGCGCCTAGGCTAGCCGGCCTCGAGCCAGCCGGCCCGTCGGGCCGGCTGGATCATCGCATCGTCTGGAGCCGAACCGGATGCCGGGGCTCAGCCGTTCCCGGCCTCGGCCACCGTCTCGATCAGCCGTTCCAGCACTTCGTAAGGCTGCGCGCCCACGACCCCGTACCCGCCGGCGACAAACGTCGGCACGCCTGTGATGCCGTAGCTGCGTGATTTCTGCCAGTCGGCGTCGATCGCCGCTCGAAACGTTCGCTCCTCGAGCACCCGGCGCGCCTCGTCGCGAGGCAGCCCCACCGATTGGGCGATGACGAGGAGCTCATCGACGTCGCCGATGTTCCGCCCCTCGACGAAGTAGGCCCTGAACAGCGCGTCGTGGATCGCCTCGCCACCTGGCAGCGTGACCGCCCACTTACCGAGTTCCTGCGCGAGGCGGCTGTTGTAGGTGTGCGTGCGCCGCTCGTACGGCAGCCCTTCGCTGTCCATGAGGCCCTTCATGCGCGTGTACATGGCCTCCAGATCGACATCGCGGCCGGCGAAGAGCCGATCGAGGGTTATGCCCTCGGCGGGGGTCTCCGGATGCAGAGGAAAATGCACCCAGGTCAGGTTCAGGTGGTGCTCGCTTTTCAGCCGTTCAATACGCCCGGTACTGAGGTAACACCAGGGTCAGACGTAGTCGGAGAAGACCTGGAGATCGATGGCTTCACGCATGACGGCGCTCTCCATTGCGGAAACGCCATGGTAGTCGTTCCTGCGACACCTGTCCGCCTCGCGGGGCGGTGGCGTCACATGCGGGGGACGGTGCGGATCCCCAGGAGTGCGAGTCCGAGCTCGAGCCGTTCTGCCGTGACCCAGCAGAGTGCGAGCCTCGAGGCGCGCACCGGCCCCGTTTCGCTCAGAATCGGGCAGGCTTCATAGAAGCGGGTGAATGCGGCCGCCAGGTCGTACAGCCAGATCGTCAGAAAGTGCGGGTAGCCTTCGCGGCCGACCTGCTCGAGCACCTCCTGCAGACGCAGCAGCAGCACACTCAGTGCGCGCTCTTCCGGGGTGGCAATGCGGATCGCGCCGGCGAGCGCCGCCTCGTCTACGCCGCCACGCCGGAAGATGCTCTGGATGCGGCTGTAGGCATACTGCACGTAGGGCGCCGTGTTGCCGTCGAAGGAGAGCATCTGCTCCCAGTCGAAGATGTAGTCGCTGGTACGGTTCTTCGACAGGTCCGCATACTTGACCGCCCCGATACCGACCGCTTCGGCCACGCTTCGGCGCTCGAGCTCGCCGAGATCCGGGTTCTTCTCTCCGACCAGGGCGTAGGCCCTGTCGACCGCCTCGTCGAGCAGGTCGTTGAGCTTTACCACGTCCCCTTCCCGGGTGCGGAACGGTTTGCCGTCCGCGCCGAGCATGTTGCCGAAGGGTTCGTGCTCGAGGGAGAGCCCGTTACCTGCGAAACCGGCCCGTTTTGCTACCGCGAACACCTGCCTGAAGTGCAGCGACTGGCGCGCGTCGGTGAGGTACAACGCCCGGTCCGCCTCCAGCCGCCGGGCGCGGTAGCGCACCGCTGCCAGATCCGTGGTGGCGTAAAGATAGGCGCCGTCGGATTTCTGCACGATCAGCGGTAACGGTTTGCCATCCTTGCCCTTGAACTCGTCGAGGAACACGCAGCGTGCGCCATCGGAGGTGGTGAGCAGACCTTGAGCCTCCAGATCGGCCACCACGGCAGCGAGGTCGTCGTTGTAGGCGCTCTCGGCCATGACGTCGGCCATGGAGAGGGTGACGCCGAGCCTGTCGTAGGCGGCCTGACAGTGGGAGAGCGAGATGTCGATGAACTTCTTCCACAGCGCCCGGGTGGCCTGATCACCGGCCTGCAGGGCGACCACCTTCCGGCGCGCCCAGTCGGCGAACTCCGGATCGGTGTCGAAGCGCCGCTTGGCTGCGCGGTAGAAGTTCTCCAGATCCTGAAGCTCCTCGGACCCCTCGCCGGTTTCCTCGAGATGGGCGAGCAGCATGCCGAACTGCGTACCCCAGTCACCCACGTGGTTCTGGCGAATCACCGTATGCCCCAGCGCCTCCAGGATACGGGCGATGGCATCGCCGATGATGGTGCTGCGAAGGTGGCCGACGTGCATCTCCTTGGCCAGGTTCGGGCTCGAATAGTCCACCACCACCCGTTCCGGCGCGTCGGCTGTCTCGATCGGCGGCGCCTTCAGGGTGCCTGCCAGGAAATCGTCGCTCAGGTGAATGTTGATGAAGCCGGGGCCGGCGATCTCCAGGCGCTGGGCGATATCGTCGACCTGGACCTCGGCGATCACGCGTTCGGCGATCTGTCGCGGATTCTGCTTGAGCGCCTTGGCAGCGCTCATGGCGCCGTTCGCCTGATAGTCGCCGAACTCGGGCCGACCCGCCGGCTGTATCAGGGGCGGGGCGTCGCCGCCCGTCGCCCTGGCGAAGGCGAGGGCGAAACGGTCTGTGAGCAGGGCACGCAGGTTCATCGGGATCAGGCGGGCGCGACGTCTTCTGCCTGCAGGCCTTTCTCGCGGTTGGCGACGCTGAACGTGACCGCCTGGCCGTCCTTGAGCGTCGGGCGGCGATGGCCATCACCTTCTTCGGCCCGGATCGATCTCTGGTGGACGAAGATCTCCTCGCCGGATTCACGAACGATGAAACCGAACCCCTTGGAGCGGTTGAACCACTTGACGGTGCCGGATTCGCGCTCGCCGCTCTCGGGGCTCGGTTGCGGCGTAGCCGGTGAGCTTGGCTTCCGCGGCTGCGCCTCGCGAGGCGCGGGGCGCTTTCCGGCGGCAACCGGTGCGGGAGCCAGGCGCAGGCTCAGGTAACCCTGGGCCAGCAGCGCGATGGCGGCGATGATCAGCAGCGCGAGGGAGCTGCCCGGCCACAGCCGCGTGGAAAGCTCGACGGTGACGGCGGCGAGCAGCAGGGCGCTGGCCGCGAAGATGAAGAAGGTCCTCATGAATGTTGCTACCTGCCTTGTACGGATGCGAATGAAAGTGCGGGGCGGTGACCGGATGGGAAGACCCTGGCGGGGCCCGGTGAGCACATGCGGGTCAGCCCCGGAAAAAGCGCTGCATGATACCGAAACGTGGGTCGACCCGGAATGCCGCCGGTCGGCGGTCAGTGTTCCGCCGGGGCGAGGCGCTCGGCGTGAGTGATGATCACATCCTGCTCCGGCACGCCGGCCATCCCACCTTCCAGATGCGTGTCTACCAGCTCGATCTCGTCGACCACGTCGGTGCCGGCGATCACCTGGCCGAACACGGTGTACCCCGGGGAATCCGGGCCCGCGTCGAGGTGCGGATTGTCCTTCAGATTGATGAAGAACTGGCTGTCGGCGGAGTCGGGATCGGCCAGCCGGGCCATCGCGACGGAGTACCTGACGTTCTTGAGGCCGTTGTCCGACTCGTTGACGACCGTACCCGGAGGCT
>JASFLG010000082.1:0-11467 GCA_050118205.1 Pseudomonadales bacterium | reverse complement strand
GATGTGACCGAGCTCGCCATCTCGGCGCCCGAGGTCATCGAGTTCTGGAACGACCCGATCGAGCTTTCCAACGTGGTCTGCTTCCAGCTGACCGCCGAGATGCGCAACAGTGCCCGGGAGGCCGTGCTGCCGCCGAGCCTGCACCCGACGATCCCCGCCGCACTGTCCGTGCAGGTGTTCGACGTCGGCGAATCCGAGTGGGGTGCCTTCCATCTGGCCGTCGTGCGCATCTCCTGCCGCAGCGGCGTGCGCGCCCGGGGCTTCACCCGCGGCGCTGTGGCGAGCTCCGAGGCCGCGGCGGCAGGATTTTCCCATCGCCTGGGCTTTCCGACGAAGACCGGGACCGTGCGCTTCCGGCACGGATATGACGGGGTATCCGTCGAGGTGCAGACGGATGGTGCGACGATCCTGGACGTTGAAGCCATCGACCCCGAGCCCATGGCTGCCGATGACGTGCAGTACACCGGCACTCTGAATCTCGCCCGCACACCGCGGGGGCTGCGACTCATACAGGTGGAGATGTCGTCCGAGGCGAGCCGTGTGGAGCGGCTCACCGCCCGGATCGAGCGTTTCGACGGCGCCGCCTGGGGCGATGCGCGGCTGGCGCCGGTCCGGGTCATCGCCGCCTCGGTGGCCGAGATGTCGGTCACCTTTCCGCCCGTGCGCTTCGTCTGCAAACCCGACGAGCTCGCTTTCACCGGCACGGAGTCGGTGCGTTGAAGCTCGCCGGGCGGGTGGCCATCGTCACGGGCGCGGGTCGCGGGGTCGGCGCAGCCACCGCGCGGCTCCTGGCGCGTGACGGAGCCCGGGTGCTGGTCAACGATCTGGATGCCGAGGAGGCGGAGCAGACGGTTGCCGGGATCACGGCGGACGGCGGTGAGGCCCTGGCGTTGGCCGGCGACGTGACCGACCCGGATTTTCCGGAGCAGCTGATTCGCACGACTCTGGACGCCTTCGGCGGCATCGACATCATCGTCAACAACGCCGGCTACATCTGGAATGGCGCCATGCACAACCACAGCGACGAGCAGTGGCAGGCCATGCTCGACGTGCACGCCACGGCGCCCTTCCGGATTCTGAGGGCGTTCGCGCCGTGGCTCCGGGCCACCGCGAAAGCCGAGATGGAGGCCGACGGGGTCGCTCGCTGCCGGAAGATCGTGAACGTCTCCTCGGTCTCCGGCACCACCGGGGCGGCGACCCAGATCGCCTACTCGGCCGGGAAGGCGGCGGTCGTCGGCATCACCAAGACCCTGGCCAAGGAGTGGGGCCGCTACAACGTGACCGTCAACTGCGTCGCCTTCGGCCACATTCAGACCCGGCTCACCCAGCCCTACGATGACGAACCACCGACCATCGAGGTGGCCGGTCGCGCGCATCGGGTGGGCCTGACCCAGGCACAGATCGCCGGGGTTGAGAGCGCCGCCGCCCTCGGGCGCAGCGGCCGGCCGGAGGACGGTGCGGGTGCGATCTATCTGTTCTGTATTCCGGAATCGGACTTCGTCACCGGCGAGGTGCTGACCTGCGCTGGCGGCGCCTAGCGCCGCACCTGCCCTGGCGGGGCTTTGCGCCGCACCTGCGCTGGCGGGGCTTTGCGCCGCACCTGGCCTGGCGGCGCCCGCCGCCCAGCCGAACAGAATGTGTCGTGGGCCGAGATACAGGGTTGTCATGCAGTACGCAGACTGCATAAAATAGGCAGCTCATAAGCTGCATGAATAGGCGGCGATGGGCAACCCGGCGACCGGAGGCAGTCTGGAGCAGGAAGCGGATGATGACGATGCGGTATTCGTCGCGCTGGCGGACCGCACCCGTCGGGCCATGCTCGACCGGCTTTTCGCCCGGCAGGGTCTGACGCTGAACGAGCTCGTTTCGGGCCTCGGCATGCGCCGGCAGTCGGCGAGCCGGCACCTGAAGGTGCTCGAAGCGGCCGGTCTGGTGACCGTGCGCTGGCAGGGCAGGGAGAAGCTGCACTACCTGAACCCGGTGCCCATCGCGGCGATCGAGCGGCGCTGGATCGACAAATTCGCCCGGTCCCGAGCGCGGACCCTGGCGGCTCTGAAGAATGCCCTCGAAAAGAGCGGAGACAGCGAGGGGAAACAGGCCCTCGAGCTGCGGAAGGAGGAGAAAGGCGATGGCGGAGCGTGATGCGGAAGTGGCACAGGGCGAGTACGTGTTCGTGGAGATCATCCACGCCGACCGGGAGGCTGTCTGGCAGGCGCTGACCAGCCCGGAGTTCACCGAGCAGTACTGGCACGCGACCCGGGTTCGCGCCAGATGGGAAGTCGGTGCTCCCATCGAGTTCCTGGTCGACGGCGACGAGGTGGGGTGTGTCGGGGAGATCCTCGAGATGGAACGACCGGCAAGGCTGTCATACACCTGGCGCTTTCCCCGGAACCCGCTGGTTCGGGACGAGGCGCCATCCCGGGTCACCTTCCTGCTCGAAACCATTGGCTCGCCGCATGCGGGTACGGCAACCCGACTCACCGTGCACCACGACCGGTTCCCGCCGGGAAGCCGCATGCCGGAGATGGTGGTTCCGGGCTGGCCGCTGGTGCTGGCAGGGTTGAAGACGCTTCTCGAGACGGGCAGGGCGGTAGATTACAGTTCCATGACATGAGCTCCCCGGGGCGTTCTTCGCCGCGGTGCGTCTGACCCATCGGGGTGCGACCCCGCCGTGACGTAACCAAACCGTCACGAAGACATTATCCGGTTGTCATATTCACTCCCTAGCATGCCGGGCTTCAGGGCAGTCCGTTCGTTGTCCTGTTCAATAACGATCGAGTTTCTGAATCCGACATTCCCCGGGGGATAAAACCTATGTTCTCTAAGAAAGCTTTGCTGGTTGTCGCTTCGGCGCTCCTGCTGGCAGCCTGTCAGGGTGGCGACGTCAACATCAACGCCAACGACAACTCCGTCAATACGGACAACTCCACGAGTGGTGGGGGCGGCGCCAACAATCCCTGCGCCCAGTACACGGACCCGGACACCCAGCAGGTCATCCAGGGGTCGTTCGACGGCAGCAACTGCCTCTACGACTCCAACTTCGTCGGCGAGCTGAACCCGCTGACAGTGGACCTGAACATTCCCTTCATTTCCGGTGTGCACGTCTTCCAGGACTCGCTGTTCGTGGGCGAGGACAATGACGGTAGTGACCCCAATGTTCCTGTTCCGCAGTCCACCAACACGGCGGGCCAGAAGGGAGACGGTCCCATTCTGACGATTCAGGCCGGGGCGCGGCTGGCGTTTACCCAGTCGGCCGACTACCTGCTGATCAACCGGGGTTCCCAGATCATTGCGGAAGGCAGCGTCAGCGCGCCGATCATCATCTCCAGCTTCTCGGATCTGGTGAGCGGCACCGCGGATCCGGAATCCATCGCCCAGTGGGGCGGGGTGGTGATCAACGGCAATGGCATCACCAGCAAATGCTCTGATGACCAGCGCACGAACGACACCTGCCACATTCTCTCGGAAGGCAAGCCGTCCTACTACGGCGGCAACAACAATGCGGAGAGTTCCGGCACGCTGAAGTACGTGATCGTCAAGCACACGGGCTTCGAGGTGGCGGATGGCGACGAGCTGAACGGCATCACCTTCAACGCCGTGGGCTCCGGTACGGAGGTCGAGAACGTCGAGGCCTACAGCACCTCCGACGACGGTCTCGAGTTCTTCGGCGGCGCGGTGAATGTCCACAACTACATCGCTCTGTACGTGAACGACGACTCCATCGACTACTCGGATGGCTACGTCGGCACGGTCACCAACGCGTTGGTCATCCACGGGCTGAACAGCGGCAACCGCTGCATCGAGGGTGACAACCAGGGCAGCGACTTCGACGCTTTGCCGCGCACCTCCCCCGTCGTGAACAACATGACCTGCATCATTTCCGCTCAGGACGGCAGCTTTCGCGGAGACTCGGAAGGTCCGCTGCTGCGCCGCGGTGTGCAGACCGTGCTGAGAAACAGCATCGTCAGCGACGTGTACGCCAGAACGCTGCTCTCACGTTCCGGTAACGAGTGCTTCGAGCTCAACAACGATCAGACCTTCACCCAGGCATCCACCGGCGGTGACCCGGCGGACAGCTTCAAGGCGAACAGCGTGGCGATCTCCTGCGAGGAAGCGACGAAAGGCTGCCGTCTGTACAATCCCGACGAGAGCTGCGCGGATCCGGACTTTGCCAACGGCGACACCGTTCTGCAGTGGGTAACCGACACCGGCGCAGGGAACTACTCGTTCAACCTGAACAGCGCAGCCGAACCGAATTTCGTGGAGCCAACTCTGGGTGCGGCGAACGGGGACGTCTTCGATCCCGTGCTTCTCAACGGCATCTACACGGCGCCCGCATTCACGGACGTTGCGGGAGCGCCGCTGACCATCACCCCCGAGGACGTGCCAGACGGCGCCACCAACGCCAATGGTGACCCGATCGTCGGTGCGGTCAGTGCCGACAACGACTGGACCGACGGCTGGGCCTTCGGCCTGAAGGACACGGCCAACGGCGGCAGGCTGTGGTTCAACCCGGACACCGGCGCGGCACCGTAAGCGCAAAGCCCTGACGTGAACCGACAGAGCCCATCGGATGTTCCGGGTGGGCTCTGCCTGGTTCGACGGAACAGACAATGGGTGGCGCCGAGCCCCCGCGAGAAGGACACACACAGGTTTCGCCAATGAATCTGACAACCAAAAACGGACCGGCTGCTGTCAATCTGGCCGGCTCGCTGCTCCTGTCCGTGCTCTCACTGGCCGTTCCGGTTGCTGCTGTAGCCGAGGAGACGTCCGAGCCGGCAGCAGGGGAACAGGCCACGGAGGTGGCAAACCCCGATGCGGTGGAAGAGATGATCGTCATCGGCCGCTACAAGGCCGCAGCGACCGACGTCGTCTCCGAGCGCATCGAGTCGGAGGTGCCGATGGACTTCCTCGATGCAGAGGGTATCTCCCGCGTAGGAGACTCCAACGTCGCCATGGCGCTCAGGCGCGTGCCGGGGGTGACGCTGGTACAGGACCAGTTCGTCTACGTGCGCGGCCTTGGGGAGCGCTATTCGAGCTCACTGCTCAACGGCACGGTCGTACCCTCGCCGGATCTGACCAGAAACGTGCTGCCGCTGGACATCTTCCCGGCGGAGATCATCGACTCCCTTTCGGTGCAGAAGGGGTACTCCCCTGACATGCCGGCGGCATTCGGTGGCGGTGCTATCGACATCCGCACCAAGGCGATTCCCGAAGACGCGCAGCTTACCCTCAAGCTGAATACCGGCTGGAACTCGGACAGCGACAACGACGGCTACACCTATCATGGGGGGAGCGACGACAAATGGGGTACGGATGACGGAACCCGGGCCATTCCCCAGCAGATCGTCGATGGCATTCAGACCTATCGCGGTAACTTCTCACCGGTGCAGATTCAGAGCCTCGCCTTCGCCGCCGGAGATCCCATCAGCTTTCAGGAAGCACAGAGCATCAACCGCGAGCTTGCGACCTCGCTCAACCGGGACATCGATCTCCAGGGCAAGAACCTGCCGGCGGACTTCGAGGTGGAAGGCAGCGGCGGCTATCGCTGGTTTCTCGGCGACGACTGGGAACTGGGCTTCCTGGCGGTTGGCAGCTACAACAACAAGTGGCGAAACCGAGACAGGACCTTGCGCTTCGTACAGGAGCCGGACGGGTCGTACGCCGATTCACTGCGCACCATCCATCAGGTATCGCTCACTGCCGGCCTGAATGTCGGGCTGCGATTCACCGAGGATCACGAGATCCGCGTCAACCAGATGTTCATCCGCAACACGGAAGACGAGGCGACCAGCACGGTGAACTGCCGCGCAGGCCAGTACAACGACTGCACCACCGGCGTGCAGGAGCGGTTGAACGACATCCGCTTCGAGCAGCGCGATCTGGACGTGACTCAGGTGATCGGCGAGCACAAGCTGGGCGACGCCACGCTCAGCCGCCTTCCGGATTGGCTGGGGTTCCTGGAAGCGTTCCGCGATACGTCGGTCGAGTGGTTCTACTCGACGTCCAAGGCGGAAACAGACCTGCCGAACGAGGTCAGGGCGAAGTACGTGGAGACCTTCGACCAGTCGACAGGTGAAATCCTCACGTCGAACATCCGCAACATCCAGAATGCCCTGGTCTTCCAGTACTCGGGCCTCACGGATGACGTGGAGACCTGGGGCGGTGAGGTGATGGTGCCGTTTTCCGGCATCAACTGGGGCATGAACTGGGACCTCGAGGTATCCGGTGGCGGCAGCTACAACAGCAAAGGTCGCTCCTACCAGCAGACCGTGCTGGGGCTAGGCACCTTCGATCCGGCTTTTGCTGCGGTCTCGGATCAGCCGATCGTGGACGCTTTCAGTGATGCGAACGTGCTCGATCCGATCTACAACCAGGAGCTGGTTCTGGGCATCGGTCAGTTCGGCACGGAGAGCTACGGCGCCGGCCAGACCACCAGCGCCGGCTTCGGCAAGATCGACCTGATGGTGAACGACACCTGGCGCCTCATGGCCGGTGCGCGCTGGGAAGACTTCTCACAGGTATCGGTGCCCATCGACTACCTGAACTTCAATGGTCAGCGGATTCCCCTGTCACAGGACCAGATCGAGGAATCGGTCTACGCCGACGACAACTGGTATCCGGCCGTGTCGCTCACCTACATCCAGCCGGGGTTCTGGGCAGACGAGTTTCAGCTTCGCTTCGCGTGGAGTGAGACCGTCGCCTACCCGGATATCCGGGAGGTCTCGGCGTCGACCTACATCGATCCGCTGACGGAAGCCCGCGTGCGCGGTAATCCAAACCTGGTGCCTTCCGACCTCACGAACTACGAGATCCGTAGTGAGTGGTTCTGGAACGCCGGGGACAGTCTGTCGGCCTCGCTCTTCTACAAGGACCTGAAGGCGCCGATCGAGACGGTGCAGGGCGGCGCGACGGAGGACAACATCCTGTTCACCTACGTCAATGCCGAAAGTGGCGAGGTGTATGGCCTCGAGCTGGAAGGTCTGAAGAGTCTCGGGTTCCTGAGCCGCGGCGGCTGGACGGATGCGTTCTATGTGGCCGGCAACGCCACGTTCAGCGACTCGAAGGTGAACATTCCGGTCGCACCCGGGGTGGGTAACCTCACCAACCAGAAGCGGCGGCTCACCCAGCAGTCGAAGTGGGTGGTGAACGCGCAGCTGGGTTTCGATTCGTTCAACGGCAAGTGGGGCGCGACCGTCGTCTACAACGCTTTCGGACCGAGGGTCTTCTATGCGGGGATCGACGGGAACGGTGACGCGTTCGAGCAGCCGTTCCATTCCCTCGACGTGGTCGGTTCCTGGTTCCCGACGGAACATCTCTCGCTGAAGCTGCGGCTCAAGAACATCCTGAACGACAAGACTCAGATCGAGCAGGAGAACACCGCCGGCGACAACGTGACCGTGCTCGAGCAGACCGTGGGCACGACGTTCCTGTTCGATATCCAGTACGAGCTCTAATCTCGGAGAGCGTGTCCGACAGGACACGCTCGTCTGCCTGGGACAGGCAGGGTCCCCTCGCGGGTATCGGCTCTCGGGTGATAACCTGAAGGCCGATGCCCGTTTCTTGTTACGGGTTGCACGAAACGTTGTCGATTCATGGCCCGGGAGGACATGACTCTTGTGCAGGCATTGGGGCTTGCTCCTGGTGGTGTACCAGGGGTTGTGGGTGTGGGCACCGTCGAGCGCGGCAGGCGCCGACGTGCCGCTGATCGCTGCGCATCGCGGCTCCACCATCCACGCGCCCGAGAACACCCTGGCGGCGATCCGCTGGGCGGCGGGCGCGGGCGCCGATCTCGTCGAAACCGACCTGCGCATCACCCGGGATGGAGCCCTGGTGCTCCTGCACGACGAACGTGTGAACCGGACGACCACCGGTCATGGCAGCGTGCATGATCTGACGCTCAGCGAGGTGCGCTCGTTCGATGCGGGTGCCGGTCAGAAGGTGCCGACCCTCGATGAGGCGCTGACACTCATGGCGGACCGCCCGCAGCGGCTGCTGCTCGACGTCAAGGACGGCGATCGGATCCCGGCATCCCAGCTGATCGGCGCGGTGACTGCGCACGGGCTCGAGCAGCGCGTGCTGGTCGGGGTGCGCAGCGTGGACTTCCTGCAGGCGCTCGAGCGCGGCGACCCGCGGGTGCGGACGCTGGCCATGATTCCGGAGGCGTCTTCCCTGGAAGCGTTCGTACGCTATCGACCTGATGCGGTGCGCCTCTGGGCGCGCTGGGTGGAGCGGAATCCGAAGCTGGTGGATTCGGTGCGCGCGTCGGGTGCCCACGTCTGGATCATGGCGGGCGGACGTCGGCCGGCGTCGATGCGCGATCTCGTGGGCAGGGTGGACGGGATCATCACCGACTACCCGCTCGAGCTGCGGCGGATGGTCGGCCCGGGTCCCGCCCTGATCCATCCCTGAGCCGGCCGGGGCGGGCGGCGGCTGCTTCCGGGCTCTGGTAAGCTCGCTGGCTCGGTATTTTCAAGGGAGCTTCGAATGTCTTCTGGCGCGAACGCGGAGTACGACGTAGTCATCGTCGGTGCGGGATTTGCGGGCCTGTACCTGCTCTATCGACTCGGAAAGGCAGGATTCTCGGCGCTTGCCTTCGAGCAGGCGGACAACGTGGGTGGCACCTGGTACTGGAACCGTTACCCGGGTGCCCGCTGCGATGCGGAAAGCCTGGCGTATTCCTTCTCCTTCTCGGAACCGCTCGAGCAGGAGTGGGCGTGGACCGAGCGCTACGCAACCCAGCCGGAGATTCTCCGCTATGCCGAGCACGTGGCCGATCGCTTCGATCTTCGGCGGCACATCCGTTTCGAACGCAAGGTGACCTCAGCGGTGTTCCGCGAGAATGACAATTTGTGGGTGGTGGAGAGCGACAGGGGAGACCGGGTCACCGGCAGATTCTGCATCATGGCGACGGGCTGCCTTTCCGTGCCCCAGACGCCGGACATCCCGGGCCTGGATGACTTTGCCGGTGAGCGGGTATTCACCGGACTGTGGCCCCATGAGGGCGTGGACTTCCGCGACAAGCGGGTGGGCGTGATCGGCACCGGCTCCTCCGCCATCCAGGCAATCCCGGTGATCGCAGCCCAGGCCCGGCACCTCACCGTGTTCCAGCGCACCCCTAACTTCAGCGTTCCGGCCCGCAACTACCCGCTCGATCCGGAGTGGGTGGCGGCTTTCAAGAAGAACTACCAGGCGCATCGGGCGTTTCACAAGCAGGGGCTGGGACAGGGGTTCGGCGAGCTCGAGATCGAGGCGAAGCCGGCCGGCCCGGTGGTGGAGAGCGCTGCGGAGCTGACCGAGCAAGAAGCGCGGGAGGTGCTCCAGTCGTACTGGGATCGCGGTGGTGCGGCGTTCATCGGCGCGCTGGGTGATACGGTGATGAGCCCGGAGACCAATGCGTTCGTGGCCGACTTCGTGCGCGAGAAGATCCGCGAGATCGTCCGCGATCCCGAGACTGCGGAGGCCTTGTGCCCCACATCGCATCCGATCGGTACCAAGCGGATCTGCGTCGATACGGCGTACTACGAGACGTTCAACCGCGACAACGTCACGCTCGTGGACCTGGCGAAGACGCCCATCGAGCGGATCACTGCCTCGGGCCTGGACACCACGAAAGCGAGCTACGAGTTTGACACCCTGGTCCTTGCCACGGGGTTCGACGCCATGACCGGCGCGCTGAATGCGATCGACATCCGCGGCTCGGACGGCCGGCGGCTGAAGGACCACTGGTCCGCAGGACCCCTGACCTATCTCGGCCTGTCGGTAGCGGGTTTTCCCAACCTGCTGCTGGTCACGGGCCCCGGCAGCCCTTCGGTGCTCTCCAACATGATCGTGTCCATCGAGCAGCACGTGGACTGGATGCTCGACTGCCTCGAGCACATGCGCGAGGTGGGCCTGGAGCGCATCGAGCCGACGGCGGAAGCGGAGAACGAGTGGGTGGCGCACGTGAACGAGGTGGCGGATGAGACCCTCTTTCCCAAGGCGGGCTCCTGGTACATGGGTGCCAACATTCCGGGCAAGCCCCGGGTGTTCATGCCGTACGCCGCCGGCGTGGGTCCGTACCGGGAGGTCTGTGACGACGTGGCGGCGAACGGCTACCGGGGCTTCGCCTTCAGCTGATCTCACGGACGGAGGGTCGGACGGCGCATGAGCGAACGCGGAAAACCCGGCCAGAGCGACCTGATCACCTCGGCGGTCGGGCGGCTGTTCAAGCTCGGGGGGCTGGCGACCCGGGTCGGTATGTCACTGGCCACCGAGCAGGCCATCGGCTTCCTCTTCTCCGATCCCATCGCTCAGGCGCGCCGGACCGAGAAGTTCATGCTGAACGCCGTTCGCGTCACCGAAGCGCTGGGTGAGCTGAAGGGTGCGGCCATGAAGGCCGGGCAGATGCTCTCGGTGCACGAGGGTCTGCTGCCACCGGAGTTCCTCGAGGTGCTGCGCAGACTGCAGAAGGAAGCGCCCACCGTACCGTTCGAGCAGATGCGTGCGGTGATCGCAGAGGAGCTGCCCGACTTCGAAGTTCTCTTCGAGTCGCTCGAGGAGGAACCGGTCGCGGCAGCCTCCATCGGTCAGGTCTACCGCGGCCGGCTCCGCGACGGCCGCACGGTGGCGGTGAAGGTTCAGTATCCCGAGATCGACGAGGTGGTGCGCTCCGACCTGAAGAACCTGAAGAAGCTGTTCGGCGCCCTGATGGCGATGGTGGCGGACGTGGACTTCGACGAGATCTGGGACGAGCTGCGGGAGCGGCTGCTCGAGGAGCTCGACTATGAGCACGAGGCCGTGAACATGCGGCGGATGAGCGCTCTGCACCACGACGTGCCCGAGGTGATCGTGCCGGACGTGGTGGGGGAGGCGAGCAGCCGGCGCGTGCTCACCATGACCTACGTGCCAGGCATCGCGCCGGACGAAGCCGCTTCCGATACCTACGATCAGACGCTCAAAGATCTCTGGGGTCGCCACCTGCTCGAGTTCGTGATCCGGGGTCTGCTCGAGCACCGCTTCCTGCACGCGGATCCGAATTTCGGCAACTACGCATTCCGCGACGACGGTCGAGTCGTGGTCTACGACCATGGCTGCATGAAGGAGATCCCCGAGGCTCTGGCTACCGGGTATCGCCGGGTGCTGGGCGCGCTGATCGACCAGGATATGGAGCGTTTGCCTGGTCTGCTGTACGAGATGGGCATCTACAAACGCCGGTCGGGTCGTCCCGTTCCGCTCGGCGTGATCGAGCCGCTCGCACGGGAAGCCATGTCCATTGTCGGGGACGCGCCGTTCCGCTTCTCACGGGAGACGGACATCTACGATCTGATCTTCGAGACCAAGAGTCGCTATCTTTCCGAAATCACGGACCTGGCGGTGCCGCGCGACACAGTGTTCGTGAACCGGACGCTCTCCGGGATCTTCGGCAACCTGTGCCGGCTGGGCGCCGAGGGGCAGTGGCGGGATGTCCTCGCTCCCTGGGCGGAGC
>JASFLG010000081.1:0-11508 GCA_050118205.1 Pseudomonadales bacterium | reverse complement strand
CACCCGCGCGCTAGTCGCCCGGAAAGATCAGCTGATCGCCGACAGTCGCCGCCAGAGCCAGAGGCCGGCCAGGCCGATGAATGGCGAGGTCACCAGCCCAGGGAAGTAACCGCCCACCAGCAGGGAGAGGAGGGGATGGACGATGCCGTTGGCGCAGCCGGCGATGGCGAGGAACCAGGCCGCGAACAGAGGGAACGGATGTCCCGTGCGCAACCATGCCACGGAGACGCTCCAGATTCCGATCCAGACCAGGTTGAAGCCCACGAACACGCCGAGCGACATGGGTGGCAGGCCGAACAGCGCCGGCAGCCGTTCGTGAAATCCCGTGCTCAGCTCCTCGCTGAAGTGCACGGCCTGAATGCCGGCGGTGACCGCGAGGGCATGGGCGGCGGCGCGCACCTTCTCCGGGTCCGGCGTCATTGTGCTGCGCCCGACGGTCATCCGGACCGCCCAGAGGGCGACCAGACCCAGCGCAAGCGCTGGAGGGAGCAGGCTGATCATCGAAGCGCACCGGCGGCTTCCGGGGCAGCGGCGGTCCATCCGAGCCAGCCGGGCCCGCGGACCACCCGGCCAGGCAGGGCGCCCGTGTGCTCACCGTCGGCCAGAACCTGCACGCCGTTCACGAATACGTCCAGCATCCCGGTCGAGTACTGGTGGGGACGCTCGAACGTCGCATGATCCTGAATTCGGGTGGGATCGAATACCACCACGTCCGCAAAGTAACCCTCGCGCAGGGCGCCGCGATCGACGAGCTTGAGATTCGTGGCCGGGAGCAGGGTCAGCTTGTGGATGGCCGCCTGCATGGTCAGCACGTGCTCGTCCCGAACGTACTTGCCGAGCACCCGGGCGAAGTTGCCGTACGCGCGCGGATGGGTGCTGGTGTTCAGAAAGACGCCCTCGGTCGCCATGGATGCGGCATCGGAGCCGAAGCTCACCCAGGGCAGCGCCACGGCCTTGGCGACGTTCTCCTCGCTCATCAGGAAGTAGATCACCTGCACGCGGCTGCCGTCCTCCACCACCAGGTCCATGGCCGTGGTAGCCGGGTCGGTTCCGCGCTGTGCAGCGACCGCTGCCAGCGTCTTACCCGTGTACTTCCTGAGATCGTGGTTGCGGAAACCGACCAGCAAGGTGCCCTCCGGTCCTGCGGCAAGCATCAGGTTCTCCCAGTCGTCCGTCGGCGCGAGCATCTCGTCGTGCACCCGCCGGCGGATCTCGGGATCCTGGAGTCGCGCGGCCCACGCCTGGTAACCGCCTTCCTGCACCCAGGGTGGCATGGCCGCATCCAGGCCGGTGGAGCCCGCCGGATAGGTGTACATGTCCGCGGTGATCCGGGTCCCGCGGGCCCGGGCGGCCTCGATCTTAGCAACGGCTGCATCGAACTTGTCCCAGTTCTCCCGGCCGCTCATCTTCAGATGGTAGATCTCCGCCGGAGCACCGCTCGCTTCGGCAATGTGGATCAGCTCGTCGATGGACTCGAGCAGACGATTGCCTTCGCTGCGCATGTGCGAGATGTACATGCCGTCGTATTCGGCCGCGGCCTGCATGAGCGCGACCAGCTCGTCCGTGTCCGCATAGAAGGCCGGCGCGTAGATGAGCGAGGAGCCGACCCCCAGGGCGCCCTCGCGCATCGCTTCGCGCACCAGCTCCTGCATTCTGCCGAGCTCGTCCGGCGTGGGCGGCCGATCGACGGCACCCAGCTCGTGAGCGCGCACGGTCGTCGCTCCGACGAACGAAGCGACGTTCGGGGAGATTCCCTTACGCGCCAGGTACTCCAGATACTCGCCGAGGGTGGTCCAGGGAATGTCGAATCTGATGTCGCCCTGCCGTGCGGTCATCTCGGCGCGCATGGCCTCGTTGAGCGGACCCATGGACTCGCCTTCCCCGAAGACTTCCAGGGTCACGCCCTGGCGGATGTCGCCCTGGCTCCGGCCGTCTGCGATCAGCGATTCGGTGGCCCAGCTCAGCATGTTGATGAAGCCGGGGGCCACCGCCAGGCCGTTCGCATCGATCACGCGGAGCGCCTGGCTTGCATCGACCTCGCCGATGGCAGCGATCCGATCGTCACGGATGGCGATGTCGGCCCGGTATGGCGGATGACCGCTACCGTCATAGATGGTGCCGTCATCGATCACTACGTCGTATCGGGCAGCATCCTCCTCCGCGCCTGCACACTGGAAGAGGACCAGCGCGCTGCAGATTCCGAAGATGACGGACGCTGAAAGGGTTCGCCAGCTCATGTCGATGCCCGAAGGGTTTCAGATGCAGCCAGCATACTCAGCCGATCGGAGAATTTCGCCTGACTGGCAACATCCATCCGCCGCTTTTGCGAAACACGAGAGGAGCGGTTAGTTTTCCTGGCTGTTGTCACACTTGACGGATCGAGACCAGGAGTCGATTGACCATGACGTTCAAAAAACGGCTGCTCGTCACACTGCTGTGCATGGTCGCAGCAAGCTTTCTGGTGGGCCTGGTGTGGCGCGGGCTGTTCGACGCGCGCATGCCGAGCTATCTCAGCGGGCTCGTGGGTGGTCTTGCGGCGCTGTCGGTCTGGGAGCTGCTCCGCTCCGGGCGATGAGCGCGAACGCGCTCAGCCGACCCGTTCGATCAGGGTGCCTGTGCCGAGCCCGCCGCCGCAGCACATGCTGATGAGTCCGTACTGGCCGCCCGTTCGCTTGAGCTCGTGGGCCGCCTTGGTGATCAGAAAGCAGCCGGTGGCGCCGAGCGGATGGCCCAGCGCGATGGCGCCGCCGTTCGGGTTCACCCTGGTCATGTCCGCGCCGACGGTCTTCGCCCAGGCGAGAACCACGGAGGCGAACGCTTCGTTCACCTCGAAGACGTCGATGTCGTCGATACTGAGGTTCGTGGCCGCGAGCAGCTTCTCCGTGGCCGGAATCGGACCTTCCAGCATCAGCACCGGGTCGCAGCCGACCAGGGCGGACGCCCGGACGCGGGCCATGGGGGTGAGCCCCAGCGCCTGCGCTTTTGCCGCGCTCATCAGCAACACGGCTGCGGCGCCGTCGGCTATCTGAGATGAGGTGCCGGCGGTGTGGATCCCGTCTTCCCGCGCGACCGGCTTGAGATCCGCCAGCGCTTCCAGGCTCGTGTCCCTGGGGACCTCGTCCGTCGTCACGTGGAAGGTGTTGCCGGTCTTCTCGAAGTTCTGGTCCACCTCCGGTGCTTCGATGGGAATGATCTGGCCGTCGAAACGACCCTCGGCGACGGCCTTCGCCGCGCGCAGTTGCGACTCCAGACCGAAGGCATCCGTGTCGGCGCGCGTGACCCCGTACTTGGTGGCGACCCGCTCCGCGCCTTCGAACTGGCTGGTGAACTCGTGGTGGGCGAAGTAGCTCTTGGAGACCGGCTTGCCCATGGTGGGCGTGCGGCCCACGGCATCAGAGCCGATGGGCAGGCGGCTCATGTTCTCTACGCCGCAGGCCATGACCACGTCGGCCATGCCGGAGGCGATCAGCGAGTGAGCGAGGGTGGTCGCTTCCTGGGACGATCCGCACTGTGAGTCCACGGTGATGCACGGGGTATCCACCTCGCCACCGTGTGCGAGCCAGGCGGTGCGGGTGACGTTCATCCCCTGAGCACCCACCTTGTTGATGCAGCCGCCCACGACCTGATCGACCTGATCGGAGGACACCCCCTGCCGCTCGAGCAGCTTCATCATCACGTGTCCCAGCGTATCCGTGGGGTGGGCGCCGGCCAGCTTGCCCATCTTGCGACCGACCGGGGTGCGGGCGGCGTCGACGATCACGACATCGGTCATGGCGTTTTCCCTCGCTTCTCGAGCGGCCAAGGCTAGCATGTTCGACGTGACCCGGCGGGGGTTTTTTCTTACCCTCGCCGCTTCGGGGAACGACGCTCAGGAGATGTATCGAGATGCCCGACATCACCCTCTACCACAACCCCAACTGCAGCAAGTCGCGGGGCGCCAAGGAGATTCTCGAATCTTCGGGTGCCGACTTCGAGGTGGTCGAGTACCTCAAGACGCCCTTGTCCGCGACGCAGATTGGCGCGCTTCTCGATAAGCTGGGCGTCGAGCCGGCGGAGCTCGTGCGCAAGGACAGCCACTTCAAGGAGCTGGGCCTCGATCCGGCGCACTACACGACGGCTGAATCGGTCGCGGACCTGCTTGCCGAGCATCCCAGGCTCATGCAGCGTCCCGTGGTCGTTCGCGGGGGCAGGGCGGTGATCGCGCGGCCGTCGGAGCTGGTCGAGGAGCTGCTCTGAACCGACAGTCATCAGCCGACGGAGAGGAGAGAATTCATGACAACCGTACTGATCACCGGCGCCAATCGCGGCATCGGCCTCGAGCTCGCACGTTGCTATGCCGAGCGTGGCGACACGGTGCTCGCCTGCTGCCGCCGTCCGGCCGATGCCGAAGAGCTCGCCAGCATATCGGGCAGCGTGGAGCGCTTCGCGCTGGATGTCGGTGACGGTGGATCGGTGGCGGCGCTCGCTGCCGCCCTGGACGATCGGCCTGTGGATCTTCTGATCAACAATGCCGGCACGCGGGGACCGGACCGGCAGTCGGTTCTGGACATGGACTTCGACGGCTGGCTGGAAACCTTCGCGGTCAACACGCTCGGTCCGGTGCGCGTGATGCAGGCGCTGATCGGCAACCTGCGCGCGAGCGACCAGCCGAGGGTCGCGAACATCACCTCGCAGCTCGGAGCGCTGGCGCTCGACATGCCCATGGGCTACGCGTACTGCACCAGCAAGGCGGCGCTGAACAAGTACATGCGCATGGCCGCCATCGAGCTGGGTCGGGAAGGCATCCATGTCTGCGTGATTCATCCCGGATGGGTGCGTACCGACATGGGCGGACCTCAGGCAGAGATCGGGCCGGAAGAGAGCGCCGCCTGCATTGTCCGCACCATCGACGGGCTGAATGCCGAGACGACGGGCAGCTTCTGGAAATGGAACGGTGAGGCCCACGACTGGTAAACGGTTGGGGCGCCGTAGGGGGGACGAGATATGTGGCGTGGAAGGGCTGGAAACGTTGGGGCGCTGACGGAGCGGGAGTTCGAGCTCGACGTCGACGGTCGGCGGGTGCCGGGGGTGGTCTGGGCGGACGAGACCGTGGCGCCTGGCTCACCCCTGGTTCTGCTCGGTCACGGTGGCACCACGCACAAGAAGGCGGAGTATCTGGTTCAGGTCGCCGTGCTGCTGGCCCGCCGCGGTGTGCTGGCCATGGCGATCGACGGCCCCGGGCACGGCGAGCGTGCCGGCGCGCTTGACCCGAGCGATGTCGGGGGCTTCGAGAAGGCGTGGAACGAAGGTGGCGGGACCGACGCGGTGGTCGCCGACTGGCGCGCGGCCCTCGATTTCGTTCAGTCTGAGCTCGATACCGGGCGCACGGGCTACTGGGGACTGTCCATGGGCACGATGATGGGTGTGCCGGTGGTGGCCGCTGACAAACGCATCTCCGTGGCGGTCCTTGGCCTGATGGGAAACTGGGGCCCGAACGGCGATCGCCTGCTTGCGGATGCTCCCCGGGTCACCTGCCCGCTCCGCTTTCTGGTTCAGTGGGATGACGAAATCGTGCCGAGGGATGCGTGCCTGACGCTGTTCGGTGCGCTCGGCTCGAAGAAGAAGACGCTGCACGCGAATCCGGGGCTGCACTCTGCGGTGCCCGCCTTCGAGGTGCGCGACTCGGCCGATTATCTGGCCAGCAACCTGAAGCGGAGGCGCTGATGGCTATGAAAAAGGTACTGGCGTTTCTGGTCGCGATCCTTGCTGCCGGCCTGGTCCTGGCCGAGGACCGGGAGCTGGGCGGGGAAGCGTACGGCGTGCTGAAAGCGATGTACGGCTACGATGTCGGCTATCCATTGCACGCGCACCAGGTGGGGGTGGTCAGAAACGGCAGCACGGTCTATGAGAAGTTCGTGTTCGACAGCTTCCACGATGGACTTGTGCCGGGTCTGCTCGCTGTGCCGGAGGAGGGTGAAGGTCCGTATCCCGTTGTGCTTCTTCTGCACGGACTGACCGGCAACAAGTCGCAGTGGCTCCGTGACGAGTTCACGCACGGCGGGGAGATCTCGGCCGGCCTGCTGGCGGCGGGCTATGCCGTGCTGGCATTGGATGCCCAGTATCACGGCGAACGCGCGGTGTACAACGACTTCCTGGACCCCGGCGAGATGATCTTTCAGCGGCGCTGGGGCATGCGCTACGCAGACATGATGACCCAGACGGTGGTGGACTACCGCCGCGCGATTGATTTCCTCGCCACGCGGGACGACATCGACACTGACCGGGTAGGCATTCTGGGTTACAGCATGGGCGGTCACATGACCTTCATCCTCGGTGCGGTCGAGCCACGGGTGAAGGCGGTGGTCGCCTGCGTGGTGCCGGCGACGGCCGGGATGCCCATGGCGGCCATCCAGTTTGCACGCGACCTGGGCGCCCAGCCGCTGCTGATGCTGATGGGTCGCCAGGATCAGTTCTACACCGTCGAGCAGGCTCAGGCCCTGTTCGACCGGGTTCCGGGGGCGGCCAAGACCCTGCACTTCTTCGACAGCGGACACTCGCTGCCG
The DNA here is from genome assembly GCA_050118205.1 of Pseudomonadales bacterium. GTDB lineage: Bacteria > Pseudomonadota > Gammaproteobacteria > Pseudomonadales > Azotimanducaceae > SZUA-309. The sequence goes on along the minus strand of JASFLG010000081.1, from coordinate 4,966 downwards.
GAGAGCTACACGAGCGAAGCGGTCGACTGGATCCGGAAGAACCTCTGAGCACCACGGGCGACTGCGGATGCCCGGTCTTCAGCCCCGGTCCCGCCAGGCGGTGACCGCGTGCGCGATGAAGATCACGAAGTGGGCGGCGGTGACCACGAGCACCAGTACCAGGCCCAGCGCATACCACCCGAAGGACGGTGCCAGCAGGCCCGCCGCATTGGCTACCTGGCTCAGCAGTATGGCGGCGTAGACGGTCATGGCCGGTGCCAGGCTCGCGACCGTAGCGCCCGCACGCACCGTCTGGTTGCCTCGGAGGTAGAGCCGGGCGAGGGCCATTTGGTGCCCAACGACGAACAGAGCCAGGAAACCGCCCAACCATCGCCACGTGGCCCCTTCCGCGGCACCGAGCGAGATCGCTAGCAGCGGCACTGTCCGCCGTCGGGCTAGACCGGCCGGCCCGTCACGTGCGAGGAGTTCACCACGATGTCGTAGCCGTTCGGCTCACGCACCGTGAAGTATTCATGGGACGGATTGCGCTCGATGTCGGACACGGTGAGCCCCATGCGCAGGAAGGCGTCCCGCGCCCGGTTGTGGTCCTCCACCATCAGGTCGAATGGCGCGCGCGTGCCTTCTTTCACGGGTTCTTCGGTGGGCAGCAGGAGCAGGTGCGTTCCGCCGCGCAGTTCCATGACCCCGACGGCCGCGTCCGGCTCCGCGTCGCGCATGCCGATCGACAGGAAAAAGGATTTCGCGCGTGCTACGTCCGGCACGAACAGCACCACGTGCCCCACCCACAGGGGCGGACGTTGATCACCGTATCCATCAGCCACACCCATCTGCCACCTCCCCCTCGGTCGGGCAGCGCCGGTCGGCGTTGACAGGACAGAGCCTCAATCATAGGGTTTTGCGGTCAATTGGTCATTGCTTCGGGGAGGAGGCCATGAATCACCAGGGCGTGACGTTCAAGAACCAGCGGGTCGAGCTGTCCGGTACCCACTTCCACAACTGCCGTTTCGAAGGTTGCGAGCTCGTCTACCGCGGCGACCGGCCACCCACGTTCGAGGACAACGAATTCGTAGACAGCCGGTTCGTGTTCACCGATGCGGCCGTGCGGACCATCTACTTTCTGTCCAACATGTGTCATGCCGGGGATGGTGGCCGCGAGGTGGTGGAGAAGACCTTCGCCGACATTCTGGACGGCAGGGTGCACGGTCACGAGGTGATCACCGACGCGCCGCACACGGCGGATCACAGCATGCGCTGAGTCCGGATTGTCGGCCGGGGTCAGCCGTCGTTCAGATCGGTCGCCCGGGTTTCGCTCAGGAAATAAACCGAGAGCAGGGTCAGCGCGCAGGCGAACGCGATGTAGACGGCGATGCCGAGGGTGCTGCCCGTATAGGCGAGCAGCGCGGTGGCGATGATGGGCGCCAGGGCCCCGCCGAGGATGGCGCCGAACTGATAGCCGAGCGAGGCGCCGGAGTAGCGAACCTGGGTGCTGAAGAGCTCCGCCAGAAACGCGGCCTGCGGACCGTACATCATGCCGACCATGACCTGCCCGACGCAGAGGGCCAGCGTAATGCTCGCGAAGGATCCCGTGTCGATCAGCGGAAAGACGGCGAACGCCCACACCCCGAGCAGTGCCGCACCGAGCATGTACACGCCGCGGCGCCCGCGCCTGTCGGAGTAGATCGAGGCGAGAAAGAGCGCCGGCAGCTGGGCCGCCGAGGAGATCAGCACGGCGAGCAGCAGCGTGGAGCGTGGCAGGGCGAGCCCTTCCGGGTTCGTTCCGTAGGCGATCACGAAGCTGATGAGAATGTAGAACGTCACCTGCACGGCCAGAAAGGCCCCCGCGCCGAGCACGATCTGCTTCGGGTAGGTGACGAGTGCCTCGAGCACGGGCGAACGTCGGGACACGACGATGGCCACGGCTGTTTTGTCCGGGAGTGAGTCAGATGGGATCTGGGACTTCCTGGCTTCCAGGGCTTTGAACGCCGGAGTGTCCTCGAGCCTGAGCTGCACGTACAGGCTCAAGCCGATGAGGAGGATGCTGATCAGAAATGGAATCCGCCAGCCCCAGGCCATGAACGCGTCCGGTGAAACAGCGGCCGTCACGGCGAGAAAAGCCGCGTTCGCGAGAATCAGGCCGACCGGCGCGCCCGCCTGAGCGAACGCCCCGTAGAAGCCCCGCCTGTCCGCTGGCGCGTTTTCCGTGACCAGCAGCATGGCGCCGCCCCACTGTCCCCCCACCGCGAGACCCTGAGCGAACCGCAGCACCATGAGCAGCACCGGCGCGAGCGTACCGATGGCCGCGTAGGTGGGCAGCAGGCCGATCAGGGTGGTGGCGCCGCCCATCAGCATCAGGGCAGTGACGAGCGCCTTCTTGCGTCCGTGCCGGTCACCGAAGTGACCGAAGACGATGCCGCCCACTGGCCGCGCGAGGAAACCCACCGCGAACGTGCTGAACGAGGCGATCAGGCTGACGAAATACGGCATGTCCTCCGAGAAGAACACTGTCGGAAATACCAGCGCCGCCGCGGTGCCGTACAGGAAGAAGTCGAACCACTCGATGCTGGTGCCGGCGAGAGCCGTCAACGCCACGCGTCGCATGGCGCGTGCCGGCACGTCGGTTTTCGTGCCGGCAACCCCGGATGCCTCGACCACGCTGCGCGTCGCTCCGGTCAGCCGCTGGTGAGCTCGAGACCTTCCAGCGTCCCGGCGGCCCGCCAGTCGGCGATCAGCCGGAAGAACGCGTTCGGGCCGCCGCCGTAAGGGCCGTTCTGGGCGCTCGCCCGCTCCGCCGGCTTGCCTTCGTTGTTGTAGTAGCCGGGGGTGCACTCCTCCTGAAACTTCAGGTTGCCCCGCGCCAGACTGACGATGGTCTGCACCCAGTTCTCTTCCGCCTTCTCGGAGGGCTCGATCGTGCGCACCTGGTGATCCAACCCGTGCGTGATCAGGTAGGTGAGATGCTTGGACTGCTCATCCATAGCGTGGGGGAAGTTCACCGTGAACGCGGACTGAGAGTTCTGGATGATGAAGCAGTTCGGAAAGCCGCGGCTGGTCAGGCCGTGCAGCGTGCGCACGCCGCCCGCCCACTTCTCCGTCAGTGTCAGTCCGTCTCGGCCAATGACCTCGTAGCCGGAGCGGCGCGTGTACTCCGTGCCCACCTCGAAGCCGGTGGCGTAGATCAGACAGTCGAGCTCATACTCCGTACCGTCGACGATCACGCCTCTCTCGGTAATCCGCTCCACGCCCTGGCCATTGGTATCGACCAGCGTGACGCTGGGCCGGTTGAAGGCCTGCAGATACTCGTCGTGAAAACACGGCCGCTTGCAGAACTGCCGGTAGTAAGGCTTGAGTGCTTCCGCCGTGCCCGGGTCCGCCACCACATCCTCTACCCGGGCGCGGATGGACTCCATCTTCTGGAAGTCGGCGAGTTCCATGGTTCGGGAAAGCTGCTCTGGGGTCAGCTCCCCGTCCTCGCGTTTCTGCACCATGAGCAGAAGATTGCGGATGATGTCCGTCCAGCCGTCGTTCACCAGGTCCTCGTCGGCGAGCCCGCCGGAGACCAGGGTGTTGAAGTTCTCCATCCGGTGCTTGTGCCAGCCCGGCTCGAGGCCTGCCGCCCACTCGGGGTCGGTCGGCCGATTGTTGCGCACGTCGATGGACGACGGTGTGCGCTGGAAGACATAGAGCTGCTTCGCGCCAGCAGCCACGTGCGGGACGCACTGCACGGCGGTGGCGCCGGTGCCGATGATGCCGACCACCTTGTCGCCGAGCCGATCGAGACCGCCGTCCGAGGTGCCGCCCGTGTAGTCGTAGTCCCAGCGGCTGGTGTGGAAGCTGTGCCCCTGATAGGACTCCACCCCCGGGATGCCCGGCAGCTTGGGCCGGTGCAGGGGTCCGTTGGCCATGACCACGAATCGCGCGTGCATGGCGTCGCCCCGGTTGGTGCGGATCACCCAGTGCGCGGTCGCCTCGTCCCAGCGGAGCTGGGTGACTTCCGTCTGGAAGCAGGCGTCCCGGTAGAGGTCGAAGTGGCGGCCGATGGCCCGGCTGTGCGCGAGAATCTCCGGGGCGCCGGAGTACTTCTCCTTCGGCACGTAGCCGATCTCCTCGAGAAGCGGCAGGTAGATGTAGGACTCCACGTCGCAGGCAGCACCGGGGTAGCGGTTCCAGTACCAGGTGCCGCCGAAGTCGCCGCCCTTTTCGATCATGCGGATGTCCTGCACGCCCGCTTCACGCAGGCGTGCGCCGGCGAGCAGGCCGCCGAAGCCGCCGCCGATCACGGCCACCTCCACCGAGTCGGTCAGCGGCTCGCGCTCGAAACCTGGTTCGACATAAGGATCATCGAGATAGTGGGCATAGGAACCGTTGATCTCCTGGTACTGCTCGTTGGCGTCGGCTCTCAGGCGCTTGTCACGCTCGCGACGATACTTCTCCCGAAGCGCTTCGGGATCGAATCCCAGCGCGGTTGTGGTTGCTTCACTCATGAATATCTCCTCCGTGCCCGGACCTTACCCCGGGTGCGCGAAGTTGGCCACCACGTCGGTCCATTGAGTGACGCCGGCTCGGTCATTGCCGGGCCGAGCGGATTTTTCCAGCATTCCGGGAGGGAGGACTCGGACTGATCACGCCGTGTAAGGAGCCGCGCGACCTCATTGGTAGTCTGCTCGAAAGAAAGGTTTCCAGGAAGGAACAGCCATGATAGGCAGCGTTCTACTACGCCCGGGTGCTGGAGATTCCCACTCCGCGCTGGACAGCCTACGACGTGGTGCGCTTCGGCAACACGCCGCTGCCGGGCACAGGAGCGCGCGTACACGTCGCCGATCTGGTACGCGCCGAAGTAGGCCTCTGCCCGGCGGTCACCACGACCAGCCTAGGCTGGTCGTGACGCCATAGTCGTTGTTGGGCACTGTGGTGGTTCCCCCGCTGTCCGGATTGCTGTCATAGTCGTCGTAGAGGGAGAGCTGCCAGT
>JASFLG010000080.1:0-11525 GCA_050118205.1 Pseudomonadales bacterium | reverse complement strand
CAGCCACGACTTCGATCTGTGCCTCACGGACATGCACCTCCCGGACGGCAATGGCCTGGAGCTCGTCAACCACATCGCCGAGGTTTGCCCCAGCCTGCCGGTGGCCGTGATCACGGCATTCGGCAGCATGGATACGGCCATCAGCGCACTCAAGGCAGGTGCCTTCGACTTCGTGCAGAAGCCGGTGGATCTCGAGCAGCTGCGCAGCCTGGTGGACACGGCACTCCGGATCACCCCATTCGACGACAGCCGGTCCGAAGCGAAATCTCGACTACTCGGTGACTCCGAGCAGATGCAGGAACTGCGCGAGCAGATCGCCAAGCTGGCGCGAAGCCAGGCCCCGATCTACATCAGCGGCGAGTCCGGCTCCGGCAAGGAGGTCGCGGCACGCCTCATCCACGAGCAGGGGCCGCGCGCGGGCGGGCCCTTCGTGCCCGTGAACTGCGGCGCCATCCCGAGCGAGCTGATGGAGAGCGAGTTCTTCGGGCACGTGAAGGGTAGCTTCACGGGTGCCGTCGGCGACAAACGTGGACTCTTCGAGGCGGCGGAAGGCGGCACCCTGTTTCTGGACGAGGTTGCCGACCTCCCCGTGTCCATGCAGGTGAAGCTGCTGCGCTCCATTCAGGAAAAGACCGTGCGCCCGGTCGGCTCCGCCGACGAACGGTCCACGGACGTTCGGATCCTGTCCGCAACGCACAAGGATCTCGCGCGGGAAGTCGCCGAAGGCCGTTTCCGGCAGGATCTCTACTACCGTCTGAACGTGATCGAGCTGCACATGCCGAGTCTCCGGGACCGCCCCGGCGACGTGCCGGTGCTCGCGGCGAGGATTCTCGACCGCCTGGCCGGCGACTACGGCGGCAGCCACCCGGAGCTTTCCACGGACGCCCTTGCCACGCTCGCAGCATACGCCTTTCCCGGCAACGTACGGGAGCTCGAGAACATTCTGGAGCGCGCGTTCACGCTCTGCGAGGGCAACCGGATCACACCCGACGACCTGCAGCTCGGCCCGGCAGCCGGCTCGGGCGCCGTGCCGGTCCCGCCGGATGCGGCCGCGCCCGGCGAGCCGACGACATCCACCTCGGACGCCGGGACGCGGGAACCCCCAACGACGTCATCGCCTGCCTCGTCTTCAGCAGCGACGCTCGCACCGGGACAGTCCCTCGAGGAGTACCTGGAGGCGGTAGAACGCCAGCTGATCGTGGAGGCGCTGGAATCCACGCGCTGGAACAAGACGGCGGCCGCCAAGAAGCTGGGCATCACGTTCCGCGCGCTGCGCTACCGGCTGCAGAAGCTGGATCTCGAGTAGCGATCGTCGATCTCTCCGGTGCCGCTGCGCGCATCGACTACAGACCCCTCTGACGGTCCGCCCTACCGTGCGTCGGTATGGTCCGACGCGGCTTCACCGTCCTCGAGCTTCTCGCCGTGCTGGCGATTGCCATCACGCTGGGCGCTCTGGCCTATCCGTCATTCGACGACCTCGTCGCGCGTGTGCACAGCACCAGCCGGATCAATGCCATCGTGTCGCTGCTGCGCTTCGCGCGGGAAACGGCGGTGACCCAGCACCGGTGGGTCACACTCTGCCCGGCCAGCGCCGAAGTCTGCACCGGCAGCACCGACTGGAGCACGGGGATCATGGCGTTCGCCGACCTCAACCGTGACGGCACCCGACAGACCGGCGAGCCCGTGCTGGCCTACCAGAGCGCCCTCGACCCGGGCGAGCGGCTCACCTGGCGCGCGTTCCGGCGCCACAACTTTCTTCAGTTCCGCTCGGAGGGATACACGAACTGGCAGAACGGCAGCTTCGTCTACTGCCCTGCCAGCGGAGATCCGCGGAACGGCAAGGTGCTGATCGTGAACATTCAGGGACGAACCGCGTTGTCGACGGACCGCGACGGAGATGGGGTGGACGAGCAGGCCAACGGTGCCCCGCTGACCTGCTGAGACACATCAGGTGCCGTCGATGCGCTGATTGTCCGGCAGCTGCTCTATACGCGTCGCCTCGCGATCGGAGGCGGACAGCACCCGGTAGGTGACCAGAGCCTTCATGCCCTCCTTGAGCATGGTGAAGGCGCCGGTTCCCCCACGGATCTGCACGATCAGCTCCGGCGCCATCCGGAATCGAACGCCCTGGAAGATCATGGTGTTCCCGGCAAAATCCAGCGACTGGATGGTGCCCTCCATTTCCTTCTCCGGCGCGACGACGGAGACGGTGCTCGCCGCTCCGGCGGTCGTGCCCACGAGGAGCACGACCATCGCCAGCAGGGTTTTACGAAGCTTCATGGCAACACCTCCTACCTAGTCCAGTTCCTGCCAGGACAGCCGTCCTGTCCGGTTGTCGTTCACATCCAGTATCCTGAACGAGGTCGTCTCGTTACCGCCGCTGATGAACAGGAAGTCCGTATCCCCTTCGCCACCGAGGACGGAGGGATCCACGAGAGAACCGTCCAGCGCATCCTGATCGAACAGCAGACCACCCATGTACGACTCGCCATTCACCTCGACCAGGTCGTTGTCGTCGACGTACCCGTCGTTGTTGAAGTCGACCAGAGCACGCGTCGGATTTCCGCCGGTGAGCGCATCGAACAGGATGATGGCACCCGGTCGGGCACCGAAACAGCTCGTTGCACCCACGCTCGGCAGCACGGTGGTAGCGATGATCGTACCGTCACGGAACAGCAGACGGCGGATCGCCTTCTCACCCGGGAACTGCGGACCCGGCGGCGGGAGACCCGACGTATCCGGATTCGCGGCACCGGACAGCGTCGTGGTCGCACGCGGCATGTCCAGGTCGATGTACCAGCCGTAGACACCGGGCGTGGCGCCTTCGGACACGTAGTCCACCGGATTGCTGCTGATGATCCGCCGCGTCTGCGCCGGGGTGACGGAGTCGTCGACCACGTTGGTCATCACCTGCTCCACCAGGCGCAGCGCCTTCGTGTCGGACTGCGCCGTGACCGGATTGATCTCGCCACGATCCCATATCGTGTAGATCGACTGGATGTCCTGGGAGCTCGCATCCTCCCGGGCCACGTAGCTTCCCGTACCGAACGTGATCAGGAAGCCGTCCTCGGTGGGGTGCTTGGAGACCACGGGCTTGGACAGTATGGGCTGGACGGTCGTGTTGCCACCGCCGTCCGTGTAGCTCGCCGTGAACAGCCGGGTGGATGTCCAGTTGTCGGGGTTCGGATCGGTCAGGTCGAACCGGTAGAGGTTACCCAGGCGGTCACCGGCATAGACCCAATCGACCGTTCCGTTGAGATCGATGTCCACTGCCGTCGGGGTGCCCAGGCCGTTCGGATACCCGGCGAGAGGCGCCGGTGAGACCGGGACACCGAATCCGGTGTCGATCTTGACGACGTCGCCCGGATCCCAGCCGTCGACACCTCGATCCACGAAGAGGACGAACAGCTTGGCGATCCCCGCGGTGGAGTTGAGCCCGTTGCCGAACACGGCCACCCACTCCTTCTGGGCGGGTGCGCCCCCGTCGGAGACATTGCTCATGGTGATGGTCGGCTGCGAGAGCGCCACCCCCAGATCCTTCACGGGTCTCCCGGACGGATCCAGCAGGCTGCCGCCGCCGATCGGATTGCCCGAGCCGTCCACCGGATAGGTATCGTCCTCGTCCGTGAACTCCCAGAGCACCGTGCCCGAAGCGTTGGCCTCCGACGCGAACTGGGTGTCCGGGTCGGTCACGTTCAGGGCAAAGTAGCCTTTGCCGCCCGCGCCGAGGCCACCGATCATCAGCGTCACCCACTCCTTGCCCGTCGCAGCCCGGCTCGGACGCATGTACACGTCGTTCAGGCTCGGCGTCAGGTCGACGTAGAACTTGTGCTGATAGAAGGGCGACGTGAAGTCCTCGAGATCGTTGTGATACCGCTCGCTCGTATCCATGATCTTGCTCGGTATGTACCCGAAGCGCTCGAGGCCCGTCTGCGCGTCGAACCCGTGCATGATGCCGTCGTTGGCGCCCACGTAGACCACCGGCAGGCGGGAGAATTTGGCGGCCGCGAAGTCGCTGTAGAGATCGGCGGTCGGATACGGCGCCTGGTCCCGATTGATCGCTCTGGGCGTACCAACGAACACGGGGCTCGAGTTGACGATGTCGCCAAGCAGACCGTTGGTCGCCGGTCGCTCGCGCAGGACGCCACCGTTCTGGCTTTCGTTGTCACGTTCGCCGCGGATGTAGTTCACCTCATCCTCGCTCATCATGAGCTGATGCTCGGGCGAGAGATCGCTGTGCCGGAAGGCGATGCCGTCACCGGACACCGCGTCGGCGCTGATCAGAAGGCGGTTGTCGGGCAGGATGTTCACCGGATTCAGCATCTCCGACGCCCGCCATACCGGTGCGGGCTCCAGGGAACCATCCGTGTTCACCACCGTGGCCGTCAGCTCCCCGGTGTTGTCCCGAAGGTCGAAGAAGCCACGATACAGAAGCGTTCCGTCCCGCAGCGAGGTAGAGTTGAAGGCCGCCGCAGAGGTGGACGAAGCCGCCTGGGTGAACTCGAGGAAGGCCTGCTCAAAGGCACCCTGCAGCTCCACCGGATCGCTGGCGCTGATGAAGCGGCCACGGCCGTTCACCGCAGCGTGCAGCATATCGTCGATCTTCTCGAACGACCCGGAGAAGGGGTCGGTCCAGCTGAACGCGGTCGTCGGATCGATCGGCACGCTGTTCGGATCGATCGTGCCGGCGACGCCGAAGGCGATCGCGTACGTCTTCATGTGCTGGTGCATGGTGTTGTTGTTGGCGTCGAACGTGCCCGGAGGCGCGCCGTCGATGTCCGCCCGGGAGAGCGGCACCTCGTCGTCGAGGGTCGGCTGAATGTCGTTCTCGTAGTAATACATGGCCACGTCGGCGAGAGTCGCGTTCACGTTGTCCGCGTAACGGCCGCCATCGAAAGGCCCGAAGCCGTCGATATCGTCGTTGTCGGGCACGCCGGCACCGCCGTTCCAGTAGCCGTCCGAGAACAGCAGGGCGAAGTTCTGCTGACACATGCCGTCAGGCGCGGGGAGCGCAGGGCAATAGGTGCCCGTCTGGCAGGCGAAGATCTGGCCGGCCCTGCCAAGCGCCTGTCGAAGCGGCGTGCCCCCATAGGAGTCCACGTCGTAGACGTTGTCCAGCAGCAGCTTCTTGTTGCCTTCCGTGTACAGCTCGTTCATCAGCCGGATTTCCTCGGAACCCGTGTTGCTGATGGTCTCGTAGCCGATGCGGATGTCCTGCAGCTCGGCAATGACCCGGCCGATGGACGACTTGGTCACGTACTCCCGGGATCGGTAGTACTGGAACCAGTTTGCGAAGTTCTGGATCTCTTCCGCGTAGGAGCAGGTCGTCGGATCACCGTCCGCGGCGCAATCCTCGCGGCCATTGGCCGCGGGCCAGGGCCCGTTGGCCGCCGTGATCTCCACCAGCGTGTGCGGATCGTCCCAGGCCAGCGGCGCGTTCGCCGTGGTGGTGTAGTAACGCGGAATGTAGAGACTCTCCGTGCCGTCGACATCCACGTTGTTCCGACCGCCGTTGGCGTCCCACTCCGGTACCTGCGATGCACGGTAGGTGTGCAACGACAGTATGTCCATCGTATTCGAAGGATCCCGGGGATCCAGGCGGATCGCGGCAGGATCGGCATCCGTGAAGTCGTTGTTGGTGATGTCCTGACCGATCCACGGACGGTACATGATCGCCGGGTTGTAGTAGATCCGGTTCGACTTGTAGTTCCGGGCCCGCCACACACCGTACTGATTTCCGGTCATGGCAGAATCGGCATTGAGCGCCTCCTCCGTCGGCAGGATCCGACCACTGTCGCTGTTCGGCGGATAGGCGTTGGTCGGCAGGTCCCAGAGGTAGACGTAGCTCGTCGCGTACCGTCCGCCAGTGGCGATCGGCGAGTTGTCCAGGGTGAATCCGCCCTGCTCGTCCGTCCCGGACACGATGAGGTTCCAGTCCATGCTGCCGGAGTCGTCCATCACCACGAGAACGTTGGGTGATACGTTGGATGTCTGCTCGAGCGGAACGTTGCTGATGTTGTAGGTGATGGCGACGGTCCCCGGTGCGGGCGGCGGCGGTGCCGGCGGGATCGCGTTGACGACCACACGCACCTCGTACTCGGATCCCGCGCTGACATCGATGCCATCGAACAGACGGTAGAAGAAGGAGATCTCACCGGTGAAGTTGATCGGCGGGGTGAACTGGAACCCACCCGTCGCGTTGTCGAAGGTCAGGCTACCCATCGGCGGCGGTACGGTGAGAACCGCTGACAGCGCCGAACCCACGGGCGTACCCGATGCGTCCAGCAGTGCGCCGTCCACGTCGTAGCTGCCGGTGAACACACCCTCGGTCGGATCGACGGTCAGCGTCTGGTTCTCGTAGATCGCGAACGTGCGCTGCTGGACGCCCTCCGGCGGGTCGTTGACCTGGTCGATCTGAATGGTGACGGTAGCCGGTGGAGACACGTCGCCGTCCGAGTCGACGATGGTGTAGGTGAAGTAGTCCGTTCCGAAGAAGTCGTCCTTCGGCAGGTACTGAATCTGATTGCCGACCACGGTCACGGTGCCGTTCGGATCCGCTATCGGGTCATCGAGGGCGTTGAGGACGATGGTGGGCGTCCCTTCGCTGTAACCGCCGACGCCCGCGCTACCGATGACGGTCGGCGTTTCCGCCAGATAGTCGTTGGCCAGCACCGGGATCGTGATGAGACCGGGATCCTCGTTCAGCGGCCCGACGAAGTCGTCGGTGGCCACCGGCAGGTCGTTCACCGGGGTCACGTTGACATCGAAGCTGTCGGTCGCCGTCTGGCCGAACGTATCGGTCGCCGTCACGGTGATCGTCGCCGTACCGTTCTGGTCCGGCCCGAGATGCAGCGAGATCAGGGAGCCGGTGAGCGTCTCCACGTCGAACAGCCCGGGATTCGTGTTGCTCGTGGCAAAGGTCAGCGTATCCCCGTTGGTCGCGATGTCCACATCACCGAATACGGTGCTGAGGTCCACCGTGAACGTGGTGGGGTCGTCCTCCATGGTGTTGATGTCCGCAATGGGGCTGACGACCGTCGGATCGTCGTTGACCGCCGTGACGTCCATGACGAAGGTATCGCTTGCGGTGTTGCCGCTGATGTCGGTCACCGTGACCGTCACGTTGGCCGTGCCGTTCTGGTCGGGACCGAAGTTCAGGGTCAGCGCCGAGCCCGCAATGGTGGCACTGGTGATGAGCGTCGGGTTGTCGTGGCTGACGCTGTAGTTCTGCACGTCGCCATTGATGAGGTCCGGGTCGTCGAACACACCCACCAGGCTCACGTTCAGGCTGCCGGAGTCCTCTGCAACCGTCTGATCGGGGATCGGCGTGGCCACGAACGGCGGGTCGGTAACCGGCGCGATGGTCATGGTGAAACTGGTTGTCGCCTGCGTCCCGGCCGCATCCTCGGCCACCAGCGTGATGGTCGCCGTGCCGTTCGCGTTCGGGGTCACGGCGAAGTCGACGTTGCCTCCGAGCGCAGCCAGCGGCGAGTTGGTCGGCACGATCAGAGACGGGTTCGAGCTGGTCACCGTAACGGTATGACTGTCGCCACCGTTGGCGATGTCCACGTCGCTGAACGCGCCCGTGATGTCCACCGATACCGACCCGACGTCTTCGGCCGCCCCCTGATCGGCGACACCGGATGCCACCTGTACCGGGTCGTTTACCGAATTGATGGTGAGCACGAACGTGTCGGTCGCCTGTACGCTGGCCTTATCCTCTACACCGACGGTTACGGTGGTGCTGCCGTACTGATTGGCCACCGGCGTCACGTCGACACCCGTGCCGTTCGGGGTGATGGTGACGAGACCGGTGTCGTAGCCCGGCAGCACGATGACGTTCAGCACATCCGGCGGCGTGTCGCCGAGATCCGGATCGTCGAACTGATTGCGAACCTCGACGGTCACCGTGACGTCATCCTCGTCCATGGTCAGATCCGGCACGTCGCCGCCCGGGATCAGGAACGGCGGATCGTTGATCTCGATGACCGTGATGTTGATGGTCTCCGAATCGTCCAGCGCCGGCGTTCCGTCGTCCGTGACGCGCACGGTGACGGTGAATGACCCCGGACCGTCGGCTTCGGCCGGTGTCCAGGAGAACGCGCCGGAGGCCGGATCGATGCTCGCACCGGCCGGAGCGCCCGGATCGAGGCTGTAGGTCAGTCCGTTGGCCGGGACGTCCGCATCGCTGGCCGCCGCGACAAAGCTCAGCAGGGTCTCCTCGTCGACCGTCTGGTCGCCAATCGGGTTCAGAACCGGCGCTGCGTTCACCTCGTTCACGGTGATCGCGATCGTCTCGAAGTCGTCCAGCGCCGGGACACCGTCATCCGTCACCCGGACCGTGACGTTCACCGTTCCCGGGCCGTCCGTTTCCGCCGGCGTCCAGGAGAAGGCGCCCGAGACCGGGTCGATGCTCGCGCCGGCCGGCGCGCCCGGATCCAGGCTGTAGGTGAGCGTATTGGCCGGCTGATCGACATCCGATGCGGTCGCCGTGAACGTCAGTGGCGAGCCTTCATCCACGATCTTCGCGCCGATGCTCCCGAGCACCGGCGCTTCGTTCTTCTCGCTCACGGTGACCGTAATGGTCTCGGCATCGCTCAGCGACGGCGTACCGTCGTCCGTGACCCTGACAGTGATGCTGTAGCTGCCTGGTCCCTGGAGCTCCGTCGGTGTCCAGCTGAACGCACCGGTCGACGGGTCGATGGTTGCACCTGCGGGTGATCCGCCATCCAGACTGAAGGTCAGGGTATTGGCCGTGGGTCCGTCCGCGTCACTCGCGGAGGCCGTGAACGACAGGGGCGAGCCCTCCTCGACGGACTGATCACCGACCGCATTCAGGACCGGCGCGATGTTCACCTCGTCCACGGTGACCGTGATGGTCTCGCTGTCGCTCAAACCGCCGACATCGGTCACCTGAATGGTGATCGGATAGCTGCCCGGACCCTGGGCTTCCGTAGGGGTCCACGTGAACACGCCCGTGCCCGGATCGATGGCTGCCCCGGCGGGCGAGCCCGCGCCGAGACTGAAGTTCAAGCCGTTGGCCGGAATGTCGGGATCGGTGGCCGTGGCGGTGAAGGTCAGAAGGGTCATCTCACCGACGGTTCGGTCACCGACCGGATCCAGAACCGGAGGTTCGTTCACTTCGTTGACGTCGACACTGATCGTCTCGGCATCCGTCAGAACCGGCACACCGTCGTCCGCCACCTGAACGGTGATGGAATAGGTACCGGGACCCTGATCCTCTGCGGGCGTCCAGGTGAAGACACCCGTGCTCGGGTCGATGGACGCACCAGTCGGTGCGCCGGGAGCCAGAGCGAACGTCAGGTTGTTCGCGGGCACGTCGACCGGATCGGACCCGGTCGCGGTGAACGTGAGCAAGACCCCTTCATCCACGACCTGATTGCCAATGGGATCCAGGACGGGCGGCTCGTTGACCTCGTTGGCGGTGATGTTGATCGTCTCACCGGTGGTCAGCGCCGGCACGCCGTCGTCGGTGACCTGCACGGTGACGCTATAGCTCGATCCGCCGTCCGTCTCCGTCGGCGTCCAGGTGAAAACGCCCGTATTCGGATCGATGGACGCCCCGGCCGGCGCGCCGACCAGGCTGTAAGTCAGGTTGTTCGCCGGTGAGTCGGCAGGATCGGAGCCCGATGCGGTGAAGGTGAGCAGATTGCCCTCGTCCACGATCTGATCGCCGATGGGCGCCAGTACGGGCGGCTCGTTGACCTCGTTCACGTCGATGTTGATCGCCTCGCCCGTGGTCAGCGCCGGCACGCCGTCGTCGGTGACCTGCACGGTGAGGCTGAAGCTCGATCCGCCGTCGGTTTCCGCCGGTGTCCAGGTGAACACACCCGTGCTCGGGTCGATGGACGCCCCGGCGGGCGCGCCGACCAGACTGTAAGTCAGGTTGTTCGCCGGTGAGTCGGCAGGATCGGAGCCGGACGCGGTGAAGGTGAGCAGCACCCCTTCATCCGCGATCTGATTACCGATGGCGGCCAGAACGGGCGGCGCGTTGACCTCGTTGACGTCGATGTTGATCGTCTCTCCAACGGTCGCTGCCGGTACGCCGTCGTCGGTGACCTGCACGGTGACGCTGTAGCTCGACCCGCCGTCCGTCTCCGTCGGTGTCCAGGTGAACACGCCCGTGCTCGGGTCGATGGACGCCCCGACCGGCGCACCGACCAGGCTGTAAGTCAGATTGTTCGCCGGTGAGTCGGCAGGATCGGAGCCCGATGCGGTGAACGTGAGCAGATTGCCCTCGTCCACGATCTGATCGCCGATGGGCGCCAGGACGGGCGGAGCGTTCACCTCGTTCACGTCGATGTTGATTGTCTCGCTCGCGGTCAGCGCCGGTACGCCGTCATCGGTGACCTGCACGGTGACGCTGAAGCTCGATCCGCCGTCGGTTTCCGCCGGTGTCCAGGTGAACACGCCCGTGCTCGGGTCGATGGACGCCCCAGCCGGCGCGCCGACCAGGCTGTAGGTCAGGTTGTTCGCCGGTGAGTCGGCAGGATCGGAGCCCGATGCGGTGAACGTGAGCAACGCGCCTTCATCCACGATCTGATCGCCAATGCCAGCGAGAACCGGCGGGGCGTTCACCTCGTTGACGGTAATATTGAATGTATCGGTATCCGTCGCGCCCGCGCTGTCGGTCACACGCACGGTCACACCATAGCTGTTCCCGCCATCGGTTTCGGAAGGTGTCCAGCTGAACGCCCCGGTCGACGGGTCGATGGAGGCACCCGGGGGCGCACCAGGGTCGAGACTGTAGCTAAGCGGATCACCTGGATCGATGTCACTGGCGGAGACCACAAAGCCAAGGGTGGCGCCCTCGTCGACGGACTGGGGTCCGATGGCGGTGATTGCAGGCGGTCCGTTGGTGATGGTTACAACGACGTCGATGTAGTCGGTACCGAAGCCATCGTCCGCCACCACCCTGACCGTCGCGGTCCCGGTCGTTGTGTTCACAGGATCCAGCACGAGCCGATCGCTCACCACGCTGAACCCCACCACGGCAGGACCACTCACGATGCTGGGATTGAACGCCGGTGTGCCGGTAGGCATCACAAAGTTGAAGTAGGCCAGAAGGTCGATGCTGTTGTCGTTCGGTGCCATGTGTGAGAGCGACAACGGCGCAGGGTCACCGAACTTGACCGGTATCGCGTTTGCGCCGCCACTCGCGACCAAGGCGAGCAGCAACACGCCGCCGATGCCGAGCCGTTTCTTGTTTAGGTGGTACATCTCAACTCCTCCTGCGCGCGCCATTGCGTTCTCAATCGAGAATCCGACCGTAGGTGGTCTGCAACATCACGCGGGAATTCGGGCTGCCCCCGAAACCCAGCGCGGTCACGCGAAATACATCAACGCTGTCGGCGCCGCCGGTGGCGTTGTACTGGTTGTCCTGTTGGTACGCATTTTCATCGCGCTGAACGGACGCGATGTGCTCGATGATGAATCTGGGCTGCTGCTGGCCGGGAGTCGCATCGACCGCCGTCGGCGCGACGATGCTTCGCCCGTCGGTCCAG
>JASFLG010000079.1:0-11526 GCA_050118205.1 Pseudomonadales bacterium | reverse complement strand
TTCCCTGGCATGGACTTCAACGATCTTACTCATGCGCTTTCCCTCACCCGCTCACGCGCCGCCGCCGGCGAGCCATTCATCTTCCAGGTACGGTCGCGACTTGGCCACCGCGTCCAGAGCCACCAGCTGCTCGAGCAGCTCCGCCATCCTAGCGAGCGGCCAGCTGTTCGGCCCGTCCGAGAGGGCACGCTCCGGATCGGGATGGGTCTCCATGAAAACCCCGGCTACCCCGGCGGCTACCGCCGCGCGGGCCAGCACCGGAACCATCTCGCGCTGGCCACCGGAGCTCGTCCCCTGACCACCCGGCATCTGCACGGAATGGGTCGCATCGAACACGACCGGGCATCCCGTCTGGCGCATGATCGCAAGGGCACGCATGTCCGACACCAGGTTGTTGTAACCGAAGCTCACCCCCCGCTCGCAGACCATGATCTGCTCGTTACCCGTGCTGCGCGCCTTGGCGACCACGTTCGCCATGTCCCACGGTGCCAGGAACTGGCCTTTCTTGATGTTCACCGGCCGGTTCTGGGCGCAGACATTGAGGATGAAGTTGGTCTGCCGGCAAAGAAATGCCGGCGTCTGCAGTACGTCCACCACGGCCGCCACCTCGTCGAGCGGTGTGTCCTCGTGCACGTCGGTGAGCACGGGCACGCCCACCTGGCGCTTCACCGCTTCCAGAACCTTCAGGCCGGCTTCCAGGCCGGGGCCGCGAAAGCTCTCGTGGGAGGAGCGATTGGCCTTGTCGAACGAGCTCTTGAAGATGAACGGCACCTCGAGTCCCGCGGTGATTTCCTTCAGGCACCCTGCGGTCTCCACCGCCAGGGTCTCGGTCTCGACCACGCAGGGACCCGCAATCAGGAACAGCGACGCGTCGTTGGCGGCTTCGAAATCGCAGAGCTGCATGGCGTTTGCCCTCAGCTGGACGTGCCGTCCCTGAGCACCTGGGGATCTTTCGGTTCCGGCTGCGCGGGGATGTCCGCATCACTCCGGGTGGCGCGGTCGTGGGCGAGCGCGGCCTCGATGAACCCGGTGAACAGCGGATGGCCGTGTCGGGGGGAGCTAGTGAACTCGGGATGGAACTGGCAGGCCACGAACCACGGATGGTCCTCGAGCTCGATCATCTCTACGAGCCGACCGTCCTCCGATCTGCCGGAAACCACGAGTCCCTCATGCTCGAGGGTGCTCACGTAGTTGTTGTTCACCTCCCAGCGGTGACGGTGTCGCTCCGCGGCGAAGGTGGTCCCGTACAGACGGGCCGCCAGGCTGCCCTGATTGAGCATGCACTTCTGCTCGCCAAGGCGCATGGTGCCGCCCAGATCGTCTCCTTCGCCTCGAGTCTCAGTATTTCCGTGCCGGTCTGTCCATTCCGTGATGAGGGCGATCACCGGGTGCGGTGTGGTCTCGTCGATCTCCGTGGAGTTGGCCGCATCGAGGCCCGCGACGTTGCGCGCGAAGTCGATGACGGCCGCGTGCAGCCCGTAGCAGATGCCGAGATACGGCACCTTGTGCTCCCGCGCATAGCGGGCCGCGAGAATCTTGCCTTCGAATCCGCGCGCTCCGAATCCACCGGGGACGAGAATGGCATGCACGTTGGCGAGCCGGTCCGTGCCATTGTCTTCCAGCTCCTGCGCGTCGATGTAGTCGATGCGCACCCGGGTACGGGTCTGGATGCCGGCGTGGGAAACGGCCTCGACGAGCGATTTGTAGGCATCGAGCAGGTCGAGGTACTTGCCGACGATGGCGATGCGGGTCTCGTTGTCGGGGTGCAGCTCGGCATCCACCACCGCCTGCCACGAGGAGAGGTCCGGTGGCGGGCAGTCGAGCCGCAAGCGATCCACCACGATGTCATCCATCCCCTGGGCGTGCATTGCTTCCGGCGCCTGATTGATGGTCTGCAGGTCCGGGAAGGGCACGACGGCGCGCTCCTCCACGTTGGTGAAGAGCGCGATCTTGCTGCGCGCGGATTTGGGTAGCGCCTTCTCCGATCGGCAGACGAGTATGTCCGGCTGCAGGCCGATGGAGCGCAGTTCCTTCACCGAGTGCTGAGTAGGCTTGGTCTTGATCTCACCGGCGGAAGGCACGTAGGGCACCAGCACCAGGTGCACGATCACGGCGGAATCGCTGCCTTCCTCCAGGCGCAGCTGCCGGATCGCCTCCAGAAACGGCTGGGACTCGATGTCGCCCACCGTGCCGCCCGTCTCCACGATCAGCACGTCGCGCCCTTTGCCCGCCTCCCTGATGCGCCGTTTGATCTCGTCGGTAATGTGCGGGATCACCTGCACCGTCGCGCCCAGGTAGTCACCGCGCCGCTCGCGCCGTATGACCTCTTCGTAGATCTGCCCGGTGGTGAAGTTGTTGTCCTTCGACATGATGGCGCTCGAATAGCGCTCGTAGTTCCCCAGGTCCAGATCGGTTTCCGCGCCGTCGGCGGTCACGAACACCTCACCGTGCTGAAACGGGCTCATCGTGCCCGGATCCACGTTGATGTAGGGGTCCATCTTGAGGATATTGACCTTGAGCTTCCGCGCCTCGAGAACCGCCGCGAGCGAGGAGGTAATGACGCCTTTCCCGAGGGAAGAAACGACACCGCCGGTCACAAAAATATATCGGGTCATCTACCGAAACACGCCATCTTGCCAAGTGACGCATGCGGGATTGGAGGGCGTTGGTGCATGCGCAAGATGGGCGAACAAGATAGCAAAACCCACCTGTCGACTCAACGCGCTTCCTCGCCGGGAAGACCGTCCGTCCGGACTGGCGATTCGGGTGTCCACGACAGCCAGAACCGGGGTGCCCCGCTCCGGGGCGGAGCGTCGCGCGTGGCGATCCCCGGCAGAGCGGCGAGCCCGTCCGCATCCATCACCAGGGGCAGCAGGTCCCGCTCCCAGGGCGGCAGCCCTGCACTGCGCATGAGCTCCCGCGGCCGCCGCGCGCTACCGCGCACACGCAGGGTGACCCCAGGCGCCAGGCCGCCGATGAAGACGACCCGCAGCGGCCCGGCCAGCTCCACCGGCTCGCCACCGGCCTCGGGGCTCGCAGCCAGGGTGAGCGACCCGTGCGGCAGGGACAGCGTCCCGGGCGCGGATATGGCATACCCCTCCTCGAGCACGGGCGGCTCGGGCACAAGGTAGAGGCGGCGACGATATCGGCAGACGCGGCCGTTGCCGAGCGACATGCTCGGCTGCCGGTCGTTGGCCGACTCGAGCTGGGCGAGAAAGTCCCCCAGCGCACCGTCGCTGACGCCGGCCGCAGCGTCCTGCACGACGAGCCAGTGTCTGAGCACGCTCTGGCGCACCGGTCTCGACAGGCCGTCCAGCACCGACAGCGGCAGGGGGTTGCGGGTCAGTGCCAGCGCCTCCTCCAGCGCGAGCGACGTCGCCGCGGCGTTGCTGCTCAACCGCTGCAGCCGGCCGGGAAGCCCCGGGAACCGCTCGGAGAGCTCCGGCAGGATCCGGTGCCGGACGAAGTTCCGGTCCAGCTCCAGATCCAGGTTCGATGGGTCATCGATCCAGCGCAGGGAGAACCCTTCAGCGTAGGCGGAAACGCTCGACCGCGGCAGGGCGAGCAGCGGACGGACCAGCACCCCCTCCCCCAGCGGGCGCCGGGCGGGCATCCCGTACAGCCCGCGGCCCTGAAACAGGTGCAGCAGCACCG
Organism: Pseudomonadales bacterium; assembly: GCA_050118205.1. Taxonomy (GTDB): domain Bacteria; phylum Pseudomonadota; class Gammaproteobacteria; order Pseudomonadales; family Azotimanducaceae; genus SZUA-309. The sequence continues at coordinate 7,872 of JASFLG010000079.1, read as the reverse complement.
ATTCCAGCTGATCATCCGCGTGATGCGCCAGCGCCAGCGCGTCGCCGCTGCCGAGCAGCCCCCGGAACACCCGATAGCGCCCGGCACGGGCGCGCGCTTCCAGGTTGGCGCCGGGCGCCAGGTCGAGAGACTCACCATGCAGCGGCACGCCGAGCGAAGCCGCGAAGGCTTCGCAGTGGCCGGCCCAGTGGGCACTGTCCGGGTGCAGGGCGTGGTCCACGTGCACCGCGGTGATCCGATCCGGCTCTCCCCGGGAAGCCGCCGCCCCCACGAGCGCGTGCAGGAGCACGCTCGAGTCCATCCCGCCGCTGAAGCCCACCAGGATCCGTCCGGCGAAGCGCGCGAGCAGACCATCGCAGGCCGCGGTGATCGCCTCCATCAGCCTGCCCCGGCGTCGGGATAGGCCAGCGACACGTGCCCGTCGCCGAATTCCCGCTTCAGGTGTCTGAGCAGATCGTCGCTCGGGTTCACCCGCCAGTCGGGTCCGAGCAGCACGGCCCCGCGGGCCGTCAGGCCGTCCGCCGGACCACTCTGGCAGAGGATGGTCACCGCGCAGCCGGCTTCGCGCAGCCGGTGCGGCTCGAGGCTCGAGCGCAGACGGTCGACCAGGTCCCCGCGGGTCGGGCCGCCGAGGTCGATGGTCACGCCGCGGGAAAAGCGCTGCCGGGCCTCCTCGATGGTGAGCACCGTCTCGACCTCCATGCGCAGCGCGCCGGAGAAGTCGTCTTCCTGGACCTCCCCTTCCAGGATGAGAATGGTGTCCTTGCTGATCTTCGACTGCGCTGCCTCGTAGCGGTCCGGGTAGAGCACGGCTTCCAGTCGGCCGCTACGATCGTCCAGCGTCAGGACCGAGATGATGCCGCCGCGCCGACTCTTGATGTTGCGCTGCTGCACCACCAGCCCGGCGACCAGCTGCTTACGTCGCTCCGCCTTCAGACGCGCCAGGCTCGCCGAGCAGAAACGCTTCAGCTCATCGAGATACTCCTCGATGGGATGGCCGGTCAGATACAGACCCAGCGCCTCCTTCTCGAGCTCCAGCCGCTCACGCTTCTCCAGCGGTGGCACCTCGCGGCTGCGCCCGGCGATCTCCCCGGTCGGGCCGCCGAACATGTCCGCCATGCCGGCAGCCGCATTCGCGGCGACCTGCTCGGCGCTCTGCATGGCGTCGGCGAGCTCCGAGAGCAGCCTGGCCCGTACCGCATCGATGTCTTCGAGCGGGGTACCGAACTCGTCCATGGCGCCGGAGCGGATCAACGCCTCAAGCACACGCTTGTTCGCCTTTCTCGCGTCCACGCGCAGGCAGAAGTCGGCCAGGTTCTCAAACGGCCCGGCCTCTTCGCGCGCCGCCACCAGCGCGGCCACCGGACCCTCGCCAACACCGCGCACCGCGCCGAGCCCGTAGATCACGCCGCCGTTGAAGGCGCTGAAACGGAACTCGCTCACGTTCACGCTCGGCGGCTTGAGCGTCACACCCATGCGTCGCACCTCGTCGACCAGCGTGACCACCTTGTCCGTGTTCTGCATGTCCGCGGAGAGCGTGGCCGCCATGAATTCCGCCGGGTAGTGCCGCTTCAGCCACGCGGTCTGGAACGAGACGATGGCATACGTCGCGCTGTGCGACTTGTTGAAGGCGTAACCGGAGAACTTCTCCATGTCGTCGAAGATGTCGTCCGCGGTCTTCTTCGCGACCTGTCGCTCGGTCGCACCGGTGACGAACTGGGCGCGGACCTTGGCCATCTCCTCCGGTTTCTTCTTGCCCATGGCCCGGCGCAGGAGGTCCGCGCCGCCGAGGCTGAATCCGCACATGTCCTGGGCGATCTGCATCACCTGCTCCTGGTAGAGCATCACCCCGTAGGTGGCTTCGAGCGCCTGGGCGGTGCTCTGGTGGGGCAGGTGCACGGGTTCGCGACCGTGCTTGCGGTTGATGTAATCGTCTACCGCCCCCGACTGGAGCGGCCCCGGCCGGAACAGCGCAACGAGCGCGATGATGTCGTCGATGTTGTCCGGCTTCAGGCGCTTGATCAGATCCTTCATGCCGCGCGATTCGAGCTGAAAGATCGCCGTCGTCTCCGCATCCTGCAGCAGCGCGTAGGTCTCGGCGTCATCCAGCGGAATCCGGTCGATGTCCAGCGGCGTTTCGCCGGACGCCGCGCGGGCCTCGTTGATCGCCCGCACCGCCCAGTCGATGATGGTGAGCGTCTTCAGACCCAGGAAATCGAACTTCACCAGCCCGGCGGCTTCCACGTCGTCCTTGTCGAACTGAGAAACGAGACCGCCACTCTGCTCGTCCACGTACAGCGGCACGAAGTCCGTGAGCGCGGACGGGGCGATGACCACGCCACCCGCGTGCCTGCCGACCCCGCGGACGATGCCTTCCAGGACGTAGGCCATGTCCATGATCTCCGCCACCTCGTCACTCGCGGCGATGAACTCCCGAAGCTCGGCGCTCTCCTCCACCGCCTTGTGGAGCGTCATGCCGACCTCGAACGGAATGAGCTTGGAGAGCTTGTCCGCGAGGCCATAGGGTTTGCCCTGGACCCTGGCCACGTCACGGACCACGGCCTTCGCCGCCATGGTGCCGAAGGTGATGATCTGGCTGACCGCTTCCTGGCCGTAACGCTCCGACACGTGGGCGATCACCCTGTCGCGCCCTTCCATGCAGAAATCGATGTCGAAATCCGGCATGGACACGCGCTCCGGATTGAGAAAGCGCTCGAAGAGCAGGTCGTAGCGCAGAGGATCCAGATCCGTGATCTCGAGCGCGTAAGCCACCAGGCTGCCGGCGCCGGAGCCCCGTCCCGGACCCACCGGGATGTGGTTGGCCTTGGCCCAGCCGATGAACTCCATCACGATCAGGAAGTAGCCGGGGAATCCCATCTGGTTGATCACGCCGAGCTCGTAGTCGAGACGGGACTCGTAGGCCGACAGCGGGTGCTCGAGCTCGCCGAAGGATTCCAGCGCCTGCAGCCGCTTCTTCAGGCCACTGCGCGCGCACTCCTCCAGGTATTCCTCCAGCGTGTACCCATCCGGCACCGGATAGTTTGGCAGGAAATACTGACCGAGCGGCACCTGCACGTTGCAGCGGCGCGCGATCTCCACGGTGTTACGGATGGCCTCCGGCACGTCGGCGAAAAGCTCGATCATCTCCGCGGGCGTTCGCAGGTACTGGCGGGCGCTGTAGCGCCGCTCGCGGCGCGGATCGTCCAGAACCCGGCCTTCGGCGATGCAGACCCGGGTCTCGTGCGCCTCGAAATCGTCCTCATCCAGAAAGCAGACGTCATTCGTCGCCACCACAGGCAGCTCGAGCGCGCCGGCCAGATCCACGGCCAGCGTCACGTGGCGCTGCTCGTCCGTCCGGCCGGTGCGCACCAGCTCCAGATAGAAACGGTCCGGAAACGCATTCGCCCATTCCAGGGCGAGGGATCGGGCGGCAGGGTCGTCACCCTTCAGCAGGGCCTTGCCCACCTCGCCCTCCCGGGCACCGCACAGGACCAGCAGTCCGTCCCCATGCGCGAAGATCTGATCCCGACGCAGCACGCCACGGGTATCGCAGTCCAGATACGCCGCCGACACAAGCTTGAGCAGATTCCTGTAGCCGGCCTCGTTCATGGCCAGCAGGGTGGCGCGGCAGACCTCCGGGACCCCCTGGGAGGTGAGCGTCGAGGCGTAGCGCACGTCGACGCCGGTGATCGGTTTGACGCCGCTTGCCAGGCAGGCGCTGTAGAACTTGATGAGACCGAAGAGATTCGACCGGTCGGTGAGTGCCACGGCGCCCATCTGCCTGGCGGCCACTGCCGCTGCCAGCGGCTTGACCTTGATGATGCTGTCAGCGAGGGAGTACTCGCTGTGCACGCGCAGATGGACGAATCCGCCCGCTACCACGGCCATTCCCGCTCGCACCAGCGCGCGCGTGCGCACCAGCGCGCGCGTGCGCATTCGCGCGTCTGCGCCCTCACGCCGGCTGGTCTCGAACCCTCACACGGCACGACGTGGAACCTCTGTACTCTCCATGCGGATATTCAACTGCTGCTTTCGGTTCGGCCCGCCACCGCGGCCCGCCGCTGCCCGAGCCAGCTCACCACTGCGTCCGCCGCCCGTTCGTCGGCCCCCTGACGAAGCGTGTCGTGCAGCACCCGGAACGTCTGCAGATATTCGGTGTCGCCACCGGCCTTGTCCAGTTCCCGGAGCAGATTTTCGGCCAGCGCCTCGGGTGTCGCGGCGTGCTGCAGCAGCTCCGGCACCAGTTCTCGGCCGGCGAGGATGTTCGGCAGCGATACGTACGGCGTGCGCAGCAGCCGTCGAACGAGCTGGTAGGTGATCTCCCCGAGCCGGTAGCTGACCACCATCGGTCGGTGCAGGAGCATCGCCTCCAGGGTGCTCGTGCCCGACTTCACCAGCGCCGCGTCGCACGCGGTCAGCGCCCGGCGCGCGTCCCCGAGATAGAGGTGAATGTCCAGCGCCGGATGCCGTTCGCGAAGCGCCTGCACGGCAGCAAAGATCGGTTCGCGCAGACACGGTACGACAAAAGATACGTCCCGCCGTTGGCGCACCACCTCGCAGGCGTCGAGGAACACGTCGCCCATGAGCGACACCTCGGAGCTCCGGCTGCCCGGCAGCACGGCGATCACGATACCCTGCTCCGGCAGGCCGAGGGCCACGCGTGCCGCAGACCGATGGGCGTCGTCACCGGCATCCGGGCCGATCTCGTCGGCCAGCGGATGGCCGACGAACACCGCCCGGACGGAGCTCCCCCGATAGAACTCCGGCTCGAACGGATACAGCGTGAGCAGCAGATCCGTGGACCGGGCGATCCGCCGAACCCGGCCGCGACGCCACGCATAAACCGACGGGCTGACGTAGTGTACGGTCGGTATGTCCCGCCGCTTCAACAGCCGTTCGAGCAGGAAGTTGAACACGTTGAAGTCCACACCGATGAAGGCATCCGGGGGCGTCGCCCGATAGGTGGCAAGCAGTGCGCGCAGGATGCGGACCAGGTCAGGCAGCCTGGCCACCGGTTCCACGAACCCGTTCATGGCCAGCCGTTCCATGGCCACCAGGCTTTCCAGGCCCTCGGCGAGCATCAGGGGTCCACCGATACCCACGAAGCGCACCCCGGGGGCACGTTTTCTGATGGCCGCCATGAGGCCCGCGCCCAGACGGTCTCCCGACGGTTCGCCGGCGACGATGCCCAGGATCATCTCAGTCGTCGTCGGCGGGGTCGGCGTGCTTCCGTGGGCGGACGATGCCCCACCGCGAGTCCCGGATCGAATCGACGAATACGGCCACCTCAGGATAGCGGGCGGTGGCGTCCGCCAGCGCTTCGCAGGCTTCCTCGACCGTCAGCCCCCGCCGATAAACGATCCGATGCGCATCGCGCAGGGCAGCGATCACCGCCTTGCTGTATCCGCGCCGGCGCATGCCCTCCACGTTCAGGCCGATCGCCGCGGCGGGATTGCCCATGACCGTCATGTAGGCGGGAACGTCCTTGAGCACCAGGCTCATGCCGGCGATGTGCGCGTGGGCACCGATACAGCGGTACTGGGGCACGCCGGCGTAGCCGCCGAAGTTCGCGTGGTCGCCCACCAGGCAGTGCCCCGAGACGGCCGCGTTGTTCGCCATGATGACGTCGTCCCCGAGAACGCAGTCGTGACCAACGTGCACATAGGCCATCAGCAGGCAACGGTTGCCGATCTGCGTGATGCCCGCGTCCTGCACGGTGCCGCGATGGATGGTGACGCCTTCCCGGAACACGTTGCCATCGCCGATGACCAGGCGGGTGGCCTCACCCTGGTAGGCCAGGGCCGGAGTGTCCTCGCCAATGGTGGCGAACTGATAGATCCGGTTGTCACGGCCCATCTCGGTGGGGCCCTTGATGACCACGTGCGACGCGATCCGACAGCCGTCGCCGATCACCACGTCGGGTCCGACGATCGTCCAGGGGCCGATCTCCACGTCGTCGCCGATCCGCACGCTGGGATCGACGATGGCCCGGGGATCGATGCCGGGATACATGCTCAGAGCTTCCGCTCCATGCAGGTGATCTCGGACGAGCACGCCATCTCGCCGTCGACGAACGACTGGCAGTCGAACTTCATCAGCCCGCGCCTGTCCGCCAGAATCCGGCTCTCCATGATCAGCTGATCCCCGGGCACCACCGGCCGCCTGAACCGGGTCTTGTCGGTGCCCGCGAGATAGTAGGTGTAGCCCTCTGCGGGACGCACCTTCTTGGTCTCGAAGGCGAGCACCCCGGAAAGCTGGGCCATGGCCTCAACGATCAGCACACCCGGCATGATCGGGTGACCGGGAAAGTGGCCGTTGAAGAAGTTCTCGTTGATCGTGACGTTCTTGTACCCGCGGATAGTCTCCCCGGGCGTGAACTCGAGCACACGGTCGACCAGGAGAAACGGATACCTGTGCGGTAGGAATTCGAAGAGTTCGTTGATGTCTTTCATTGAGTGCCGCTTGTTGAGGTCTTTCAGGATCCTTCCGCGGCCCCATCCGCACAGTTCAACCGCGGTCGACCGACGGCAAAGCACGGAGCGGGTTGCTCCGTCGTCAGTCTCGGGTCAGCTTCTCGAGACGGGCGACCCTCCGGAACAGCTCGTCCAGCCTGAGCAGACGGAGCGCGTTGCGCTTCCACAATCTGGTGGGACTATGTATCACCCCACCGGAGTAAATGCCAGGTTCGGTGATCGAGGCGGACACGTGGGTCATGCCGCTGACCACCACCTGGTCGCAGATTTCGATGGGTCCGTCTCCGCCAACCCCCACACCGCCCGCGAGCACCACGTGCCGGCCGATCCGGGTGCTGCCAACGATGCCTACACAGCCACAGATCACCGTATGGTCGCCGACGCGGACGTTGTGTCCGATCTGCACCTGATTGTCGATCTTCACACCGTCACCGATCTCGGTATCGTCGATCGCACCCCGGTCGATGGTGGTCGCCGCGCCGATCGAGACGTCTTCCCCGATACGCACGCCGCCGAGCTGCGCGATGGCCACCAGCGCCCCCCTGTGGTCAGGCGTGAAGCCGAAGCCGTCCGCGCCCAGAATCGCACCTGAATGCACGATGCTGCGCGCGCCGACGGACACGTCGCTGTAAAGCACCACGTTGGGCATGAGCACAACGTCCTCTCCGAGCACGCAGTCGTCGCCGACGACGGTGTTCGCGTAGATACGCACGCCGGCCCCGATGCGAGCGCGCTCGCCGACGACCACGCCCGGGCCGACGGCGGCACCCTGATCGAGCTCGGCACTGTCGGCAATCACCGCGGAGGGGTGCCTGCCCGGCGCAAGATCGGGCAGATCCGCGAACTGCTGGGAGATTTTCGCGAAGGCCAGGTAGGGGTTTGCGGTGACGAGCTTGTCTCCGCCCCAGCGATGCGCATCATCCGGGCGGAGTATGATGGCGCCGGCTCGAGTGCCTTTCAGCAGGCGCCGATAGGATGCGCTCGACAGATGACTGATCTCATCAGGACCGGCGCTCTCCAGACTGCCGAGGCCCCTGACGACCCGATTGCCGTCGCCAGAGACTTCGGCTCCGACCAGCTCGGCCAGCTCGTTGAGTGTGAACGAACGGCATTCACCGGTCATGGCAGAGTTACTTCTTCTCGTTGAGCTTTTCCGTGACCCGACGAGTGATGTCGTGCTTGGAATTTGCGTACCGCAGGTTCGCCCGCTCCAGGATCAGGTCGTAGCCTTCCAGATCGATCAGGTCCTTCAGTACCGCGTCGATCTTCGGCACCATCTGCTGCAGCAGTTCCTGACGCCGGTCGTTGACCTCTTTCTGCAGCTTGTTACCAAGAAACTGAAGGTCGATCTGTTTGTCTTCGATATCCTTCTGCAGCTTTCGCTGCTCGGCCGGACTCA
>JASFLG010000078.1:0-11540 GCA_050118205.1 Pseudomonadales bacterium | reverse complement strand
TCGGCGGCAGGCACCTGCCGGGTGCGGAGAACATCCCGCTCGCCGCCGTCCCGGAGCCGCCGGAAGGGAGGAACCTGCGTGAGGTCATGGCGGCGCCGGTTCGGGCCTCGTTCCGCAAGACGCTGGGTGACCTGATGGACAACGTCTGCGATGCGGAGCTACTCGATTCGATCTACCTGACGGTGTTCCCAAACTTTCACCCTTGGGGTTCGTTCAATCAGATCGTCTACCGGTTCCGGCCCAATGGTGACAATCCGGAGGAGTGTATTCACGAGTGCATGTACATGGCGCCTTCGCCGGATGGAGAGAATCGTCCGCCGCCGGCACCCGTTCACTGGCTGGGCCCGGATGATGACTGGGTCGATGCGCCGGAGCTCGGCATGCTCGCCAAGGTGTTCAACCAGGACGTGGTGAACATGCCCGAGGTACAGCGCGGTCTGAAGATGCTCCGGGACCCGCACGTCATCTTCGCCAACTACGGCGAAACCAAGGTGCGCCACTTCCAGGAGCTCCTCACCCGCTGGGTCGAGGCGAGCTGAAGGCTTGTAGCCGGCATCCGGAAAGATGCCGGCCTGCGGTCAGCCGATGTTCATGGACTGCGCGATGACGGCGAAACCTTCCGTCGCCGCGAGCCGCTTGCCGACAACCGCCTGATACTCGGCGGATTCGTACCATGCCTTGGCTGCGGCCGTATCCGCGAATTTGATGATCACCGTCTGGGGACCGGGTGGCGTGCCTTCCACCGTTTCCGCCGCCACGTCGAACGAGATCAGCTCCGCCCCCGACGCCTGAATGGTCGGCCCCGCGCCCTCCTGATACTCGCGGTAGAGGGCCGGGTCCTTGACGACGTACTGAGCGATGAAATAGGCGGCCATGTGGATTCTCCTGTTTTGTCCGGTTGGTCTTTATACACGGACCGCGGGTTGAGATCTTCCTTCCGCCGTTCCGACCGATAGCGGGGCGAACTTCTGGGCGGCTCGGCGTCTGGCTGGCCACGGGACATTCACGTATCGTTCGAGAAGGATTGTCCGAATGCCGCTCCGGGAACATCGGCAGCGGAAAAGAGGAGAGAGAGGAAAGAGAGGAAAGAGGAGAGAGGAGAGAGGAGAGAGGAGAGAGATGCTGAAGCTGCTGGCGCTCATCCGGGCGAGAGAAGATCTGAGCCGGGAGGCGTTCATCGACCACTACGAGAACCACCACGTGCCGCTGGTACGACGCCTGCTACCGATGGTGGGCGGGTACCGGCGGAACTACGTGGATCCGGATGTGTCTGCTGGTGGCAACGAAACTTTCGACTACGATGTGGTAACGGAGCTCCTGTTCGAGGACCGGGCGGCTCTGGATGCTTTCTGGGAGACGATCCGTCGTCCGGAGGTGATCGCTGCAATCCGGGAGGACGAAGCCAGGTTCCTGCAATCGGACAAGACCAGACTGATCGGCGTCGTTCAGTACGATGGCGGATGAGCCCCCGGGAGGTGACGAGGTGAGCGAAGTTGCGGATCGGATCGCGCTGCAGGACGTGATGCTGCGCTATGCGGCGGGTGTGGACGAGCGGGACATGGACCTGTACCGCAGCTGTTTTGCCGACGACGTGGTGGTGGTCGGCATGGCGCCGGAGCCCGTTCACGGCATCGATGCCTGGATGACGTTCGTGACGCGGGCGCTCGAGCGCTACGGCGCCACCCAGCACATGCTCGGTCCTCAGCTGGCCACCGTTCGAGGGGACGAGGCGAGCACCCGGACGGACGTGCAGGCGACGCACGTGCTGAAGGACGCGCCCGAGACGATCTTCACCCTGTGGGCCACCTACAGGACCGATATGCGCCGCATCGACGGCGCATGGAAGATCGTGCGGCACGAGCTCGTTTCGAGAACCACCCACACGCTGAAGTAGGGCCCCCTGACCGGCGGCAGGAAATACCGTCAGGCGTGATTGTTTCTTGCGGCCTCAGATGCCAGCATTGGCGCATTGCGGGGAGATGGCAGGGGGGGCGACGGAGATGACGGAGAAAGCGACGGTGACACGAGAACAGGAGGAGTTTCGTGAACACTGCCGACGGTGGCTCGCCGAGAACCGGCCGCCACCGACGGACACGCCACTGCCCCAGGCGGCCTACGAGGTCACCTACGACGACCACCGGAGCTATCTCTGCGACTGGCAGGCCAGGTGCTACGAGGCGGAGCTCATCGCCACGGACGTGCCACGAGAGTACGGCGGTCACGGCCACGAGAACCTGCAGGCCATTGCCAGCGCCGAGGTGCGCCGCGCCGGCGTGCCTTACTTCATCAACTGGATTGGCCTGGGGATGACCGCGCCCACTTTGCTCATACACGGCACCGAGGCGCAGAAGAAACGTTTCCTCAAACCCATCTTCACCGCGGAGGAAATCTGGTGTCAGGGATTCAGCGAGCCGGGTGCGGGCTCCGATCTGGTCTCCCTGCAGACCTCGGCGGTCCGAGATGGCGACAACTGGATCGTGAACGGGAGCAAGGTCTGGACGAGCCTCGGGGCGCTGGCGAGCTGGATGCTGCTGCTGGCGCGGACCGACAAGAACGACAAATACAACGGCATCACCTACTTCCTGGCGCCCATGGATCAGCCCGGTGTCACCGTGCGGCCCATTCACAAGATGACGGGGGAGTGCGGATTCAACGAGGTGTTCCTCGACAACGTCATCGTCCCCGACGATCTGCGCGTCGATGAGATCGGTGCCGGCTGGAAGGTGGCCATGTCCACGCTCACCAGCGAGCGCGGGGCGGGCATGGGGGTGGGGGCGGTAGCGAGCTCCGAGTCGCCCATGACGGCGGTGCTGCAGGTGATCCAGCTCGCCAAGGACACGCGACGGAACGGCGCCCGGGTCTGGGACGATCCGGTCTGGCGGGAGCGGATCATGAAGCTCTACGAGCGCACGGAAGCGAGCATGCAGAACGCCCGCCGCGCCAGGGTGGGCGCGCTCAACGGTGGTGCCGCGCGTATTCCGCTGCAGGGCAAGCTGACCGGCAGCGAGATCTCCCAGGCGCTGCACGAGGTAGCACTCGGGATACTCGGCCAGAAGAGCAGTCTGTATGTAGGGGACGAGCATGCCGTGGAGGACGGTCGCTGGGCGCTGGGCTACATGAACACCTACACCGGCACCATTTCCGGCGGCAGCAGCGAAATCCAGCGCAACATTCTGGGCGAGCGGGTCCTCGGCCTGCCGAAGACGAAGTAGGAGCGCCGAGATGGTTCAACCCAGAGATTTCGGCTTCGGTGACGAGACCGCCATGCTCAAGGATTCCGCTCAGCGGTTCCTGGCTGAGCTCGAGCCCCTGGACGGTCTGCGGGGCAGCCTGAAGGGCACGGAAGATCCCTACCGCGGGAACGTTCGCGGGAGCTACTACGACAAGGCAGCCTGGCAGGCGATGCGGGACCTCGGCTGGCACCTGGTGGCCATCCCCGAAGCGGCCGGTGGCCTCGGCATGGGGCTCGTCGCCGCGGCGGCGATCCAGGAGGAGATCGGGCGTGCAGCGTGTCCCACGCCGCTGACCAGCACCCTGCAGGCCGTCTTCGTTCTGCGTGAGGCGGCCGCCTCCTTGGAGGCGGGCGCATCGGCGCTGCTGTCCAAGGTGGCCGATGGGCTCTCCGTCGGTCTCGCCCTGCAAGGGGAGGAGGGCTCGCTGGAATCGGATTCCACGGACGTGACCGTCGACGGGACACGCCTGTCCGGTACCAGCTGGTATGTGCAGGATGCCCGGAAGACGGAAGGCTTCATCGTGGCCGCAAAGGCCCCGGAAGGCATCGGGCTCTATCATGTGATGCGGGATCAGCTGGAGGTGCATTCGGACCGAATCGTCGATCTGACGCGGGATCAGGGGCGGCTGGTGCTCGACCATGTGGAAGCCGAAGTCGTCGCGCCGCCGGGCGAAGGGGCGGCGGTGCTGGCGCGCGCGCTGCCCGCCGTCTGGACACTCATCGCTGCGGATATGGCGGGTGCTGCCGAGTGGCAGCTGCAGACCACGGCCGAGTACGCCAAGGTGCGCGTGCAGTTCGACCGACCCATCGGCTTCTTCCAGGCGGTCAAGCACCCGCTGGTGAACATGATGATCTCCACGGACGAGACCCGGTCGCTCGTCTACAGTGCGGCATGCGCCTACGATACGGATCCGGAGGATGCCCGACGCACGTCGCACCTGGCTAAGGCGAGCGCGTCGGATACCGCGTCGTTCTGCTCGAATCGGTCGACCCAGCTGCACGGTGGTATCGGGTTCACCTGGGAGTCCGACGTACAGATCTATCACAAGCGGCAGATGCACGGTCAGTTTCTCTGGGGTGACGGCGCCTGGCACCGGCAGAAGCTGGCGGCCCTGCTCTAGCAGGCGGGATCAGGGCGTGGCTACTTCTTCGCGCCCCCGAGCACCGGACCGCCGCGGCCCGAGAACTCCCCATCCGGCTCCTTGCCGAACAGGATGCCACCGAGCGTCTCGTAGAGCGGCGCGGACACCCATCGGTGGGAGGCCGCGCCGTGCGCATCCCTGAGCTTCCGTTCCAGCGGGTTCTTCAGATAGCTCGCGCTGGTGCCGCCGGCCGCGTGAATCGTGTCCACCACTTCCATGCAGGCCTGCGCGCCGTGCACGCAGGCGAGGCGGGCGTTGATGGTCACCTCGGGTGACGGCATCTCCGCCCCGGCCTTGAGCTCGTCCTCGACGGCCGCCATGGCCTCGAACACATAGGCTCTGGCGGCCCGGTATTTCGCCGTCATCTCTCCCATGCGCAGCTGGGCCAGGGGCCGCTCCATGAGCTTGGAGGCGGACAGCATGGGTACCTTGTTGTTCGCCAGATCTCTGAACGCGTCCAGTGCACCCCTGGCAATGCCGAGTGCGATGGCGACCTTGTTGTAGGACAGCCGCAGCGGCACCGGGATGCGGAACACCGGGTTGTCGTAGTGTGCCGGCGTGGTCATCAGGTCGACGGACAGCCACTTCGGCTCCACCACGGCGCCCTCCGCCAGGACGTTGTGGCTGCCCGAGCCGCGCAGTCCGGCGCAATCCCACGTGTCGACGATCTCCCACTGCGACCGGTGCAGGAACCACATCTTGATGATCATCTGGCCGTTCGCGTCCTTGCGCGGTTCGCCGTCGTCGATGATGGGTGCGCCCATGAAGCACCAGGTGGAGTTGTGGCAACCGCTGATGAACGTGGTCTCGCCCCAGACCTTGTAGCTGCCGTCCGGCTGCTCGATGGCGTAGGCCGGCTTGGAACCCGGGCCGCCGCCGCCGCACATCACCACCCGGGGATTCTCCACGTAGACCTCGTGTGCCAGCGTCTTGTCCATGCCGCCTGCCGCCATGGCGTTGATCTCGGAACCCAGCATCACGTTCCAGCCGACCGAGGCGTCGATGGCTGAGATGGCTTCGAGCACCTCGATCGTCTGGAGGGTCGAGGCATCTTCTCCGCCGAGCTCCGGTGGCAGGGTGAAGCGGAAGAAACCCTCGTCGATGAGCGTGTCGACCACATCTTCCGGCAGTCGCCTCAGCTGCTGGGCCTCGTCGCCGCCGCGGACTATGACGTCCCTCAGCTTCTCCACGCGTTCGAGCGGTGTTCCGTTCGGCGTCTGTGCTGCCTGAGCCACACTGGCCATAGGTCTTTCTCCTCAAGCTCGTCTGTTCGTTGCGCTGGTCCGCGGCGGTCGTTCGTCGCGTACCGGTATCCGTCCATTCAATCGGGAAGCACCACGGTGGCCGTGCCCGCCAGCGGCGGCTCGCTGCCCGCCCGGTCCAGCCAGATGTCACAGTCCGCCAGACGTTCCCCGTTCTCTTCTCTGACCGCCGTTACCCGGCCGCGGGCCACGATGCGGTCGCCGTCGAGCACCACGCGCGGAAAGGTCATGACGATCCGGCGGATGCTCTCTGGCCCCGCCCAGGCGTGCAGCATGTTGACCATGTAGCTGAGTCCCAGCGGGCCCTGATTGATCGTGTGCCTGCCGAAGCCGAGCTTCTCGACAAGCTCCGGATCCCAGTGCACCGGATTCGGATCACGCAGGATGGCAGCCATGGTGCGCATGCGCGCGGCGCTGACGCTCTCCATCAGCCATTCCGGAATCTCGTCACCTACGGAAACCTGCATCGTCATCTCCCCGGTTTACCGCCCAGCGCCCGGTTGCGGCCATAGTGCCAGGTGATGGTGGTGCGCGCTGCGTGCCGGCCGTCCGGCTGGGCCAGATCGAACTGAAACTGGATGCGGTCGTAGACCCGCTCGCCCTCCTGGCGGCGCTCGGCGGCGGTCACGCGCCCGGTGATCTGGTAGGGCAGCTCCTCCTTGAGGGGGCAATGGATCTCCCAGTCATAGCTTTCGATGCCGATGGAGAAGTCGGAGTCCGCCTGCCCCAAGGCGAACATCTCGGCGATCGACGTACCCGCGCCCAGGATCGGGACGTGGAACAGCGCCACGGGGTGGGCCAGAGAGCCCGGCAGCGGTGCGGCACCCGTGCACTCGGTCAGCAGATAGTTCTCCCAGTGCGCAATCGTGTAGGTGCCGCCTGGAAACTCGTGGCCGACGAGGGCTGCGATGTCTTCGGCGGTCGGCATGCTCGGCACGGTCAGCGTCCCCTCGTATTCTCCTTCTCTGTTGCCCCGGTAGCCGGCTCCGGCACGACCGGTCGTCCCCGGGCTCGCAGTCCAGAGATTAACTGGTTTAAAATAACCGTCAACCTTGACGGTTTTGGGGTGGGGAGAACGACACTGCGATCGCTGCTGCAATCAGGGTGGCTGCCGGCGCGGCCGCGGACGGGCGCGGCGGGCCCGCTGCCGCCAAGGGATGTGGTCCGGCCGGCGCTACAAGCCCCGCTGACCGGCCTCGCGGATGAACTCGCCGGGCTCGAACAGCCTCGGCATCGCACCGGAAGATCCGGTGGTCACACCCGCGTCCGTGGTCAGCGTGAGTCCCGTCGTGTATCCCGACTCGTCGCTGGCGAGCCACAGCGCGGCATTGGCCACGTCCTCCGCGACCCCCGCACGGTCCTTCAGCGGCGACGTCTTGGCCAGCCGTCGCTTGGTTTCCTCGATGGCGTCGGGATCACCGGAGACGAGCTGCGCCACCATGGTGGTGGCCATGCTGGTGGGGGCGATGCAGTTGGCCCGAATGCCATAGTGGCAGAGCTCCGCGGCCACGCTCTTGGTCAGCCCGATGATGCCGTGCTTGCAGGCGGCGTAGGCGTGAGGTCCCTGGCCCCCGAGCAGGCCTGCGGTGCTCGACATGTTGATGATGCTGCCGGACTCGCGCGGCATCATCACCCGGGCCGCATGCTTGCAGCCGAAGAACGAGCCGTTCAGGTGGATGTCCAGTGTGCGCTGCCACTCTTCGGCCGGGATGTCCACAATCGGCCCGACGGCCCCCACCACGCCGGCGTTGTTGTACATGATGTCCAGCTGCGAGAAGTGCTCGACGGCGGAATCGACGAGCGCCGCCACATCGCTCTCGGAGGTGACATCACAGCGCACGAAGACGGCGTGGTCTCCGAGGGCTTCGGCAACCGCGCGCCCCGCGTCCTCCTGGATGTCGCCGAGCACCACGCGCGCGCCTTCCGCGACGAAGCGCTGAGCGGCAGCCCTGCCGAATCCGCTCGCCGCGCCGGTGATCGCTGCAACCTTGCCTTCCAGCCTCATCAGTCTCTCCTGTTGTCGGATGTGCAGGGCGGGAGATTATCGACTAGTTTCCGATCAATCTATGGCTGGCCGCTGCCTGGAGGAGCCTGATGCCCGACGCCGACGCCCGAAAGACGAACTATGACGACGTGTCGATCTACCCGCTCGACCAGCAGAAGATCGAGCGGCTCCTGGAGCTGCAGTCGGAATGCGCCGTTCTCTGGAGCACGAAGGATGGCTGGCCCATGGGGGTGATGCACCGGTTCGTCTATCAGGACGGACGGTTCTGGGTGACCTGCGCGCGCCAGCGGAAACGGGTCCCGGCGCTCAAGGCGAGGGACAAGAGCGCGGTCATTGTCACCAGCGAGGGAACGGCGCTTGGGCGAGATCAGACGCTGACCGCCAAATGCCGGGCGATCGTCCACGACGATGACCCCGAGGTGAAGGGCTGGTTTTATCGCGCGCTGGCACTGAAACTCAACAACGGGGACGAGCAGGGAGCCGCGGCGTTTCAGAAGTTTCTCGACACGCCCGCGAGAGTGATCATCGAGCTCGTGCCGACGCGTTGGATCACCTATGACGGGGTCAAGCTCGCGGCCCATGTTGCGGGCCAGTGGCAGCCGGGCGAGGACTGGGAGCAGGAGCTACCCCCCGCCCCGCCCTGGGTAGCGAAGTTATAGGTCCGCGAACAGGGAGAGGGAGAGAGCATGAGCGATCCTGTGGACGAGATTGTCAGCCGGGAAGAGATCCGCGACCTGTCGCGCCGCTACATGCGGGGCCTCGATCGGCTGGACATGGCGCTGCTGGGCAGCGTGTTTGCCGAGGATGCGACCGTGGACTACGGCTTTTTTCAGGGCAGGGCGCGGGAATTCGTGAAATTCGCGCACGGTGCTCTGAAGGACCACGATGCGAATCATCACATGATCGGACAGATGCTGGTGGCGGTGGATGGCGACACGGCAGTTGGTGAGATCTACTTTCAGGCCTACCACCGGTTGACGTCTGATGGAGAAGAGCAGGAGCTGTTCATCGCCGGCCGATACGTGGATCGCTATGTGCGGCGGGAAGGCGCGTGGAAGATACTGTTCCGCTCGGAAGTGAACGACTGGACGCGCACCGTGCCGGTATCGGATGCGTTCTTTCAGACGAGCAAGGCGTCGCTGCGCGGCGCGCGGGCGCCGGATGACTACTCCGAGCCGTTTTTCGCGGATATTTACGGCAGGTGAGGGTATGAGCAAGACCATGATGGAATGGCTCACCGAGCCGGGCGATCCCACGCTCGCCCCGGGCGAGGCCCGGGCGCCGGGGCCATCGGTCGCGGAGCTGCTCAGCGGGGAGGACAGCGCTGGGGACCCTGGGCTGACCGCCAGCCGTTACGAGTATCTCGGCCAACAGGACCTGCCTTTCGGTCGCTACACCTCGCCGGAATTCCACGAGCTGGAGATCGATCGGCTGTGGCCGAAGGTCTGGCAGTGGGCCTGCCGGGAGGAGCACGTGCCGGACCCGGGCGACTACGTCGTTTACGACGTCGGTCCTTACAGCGCCCTGGTGATTCGCGGCGACGACGCCGTCGTGCGTGCCTTTGTCAACGCCTGCCCGCATCGGGGAATGCAGTTCGCGGCGGCGGGATCCTGCGGCGCCGGCAAGCAGTTCATCCGCTGCCCGTTTCACGGCATGACCTGGCACCTGGACGGGTCGCTGAAGGAGATTCCCTGCCGCTGGGATTTTCCGCATGTGAACGACGCGGAGTTCGCGCTGACGGAGATCCCGTGCGGGTCCTGGGCCGGATTCGTGTTCGTGAACTTCGACCGGGCATGTGCGCCACTCGCCGACTACCTGGAGGTACTGCCCGAGCACTTCCAGAGCTGGGGCCTGGAAGACCGCTTCGTTGCCCTGCATACCCGCAAGGTGCTGCCGGGCAACTGGAAGATGTGCATGGAGGGGTTCCTCGAGGCGTACCACGTGCTGGCCACGCATCCGGAAGGACTCCGGAATGCCTCCTGGGCCAACACCCAGTACGACATCTTCGGGAGAAACGTCACCCGGTTTCTCCAGGCCCTGTCGACGGGCAACCCGTACCTCGATCAGAGCGAGGCGGAGATCTACGCCTCGCTCGGTTACGATCCGGCGGACCTGCCCGCGGGCACCAGCGCCCGTCAGCAGCACGCGGAAAGTCTGCGCAGGGTGCTCGGGAAGAGGTTCGGCAAGGATCTTTCGGGCGTCAACACCTCGCTGATGCTGGACTCCATCGAGTATCACCTGTTCCCGAACGCCTGCTTCTTTCCGGGCATTCAGATCCCCCTGGTCTACCGGTTCCGGCCGAATGGCTTCGATTCCTGCATTCACGAGATCCTCGTTCTGCAGCCTGTGCCGGATTCGGGTGAGCGGCCGCCGCCCGCGCCGGTGATCGATCTCGACGTGGACGATTCCTACGAGTCGGTCGAGGGCTTCTGGCTGGCGCGCGTGCTCGATCAGGATACGGACAACTTCCACCGGCAGTGGGCGGGTATGCAGGCATCGCTGAAGCCGGGCCAGACGCTCGGTAACTACCAGGAGGCGCGGATCCGACGTTTTCACAAGACGCTCGACGAGTACCTGGACATACGGAAGGGGGACTACACGTGAGCTTCGCGGTCGAGCAGCTCTCGGATCTGGAGAGCATTCGTGCGGCGGCGCGCCGCTTCAGCCGCGGAGTCGACCGACTCGATGCGGAAGAGATGAAATCCGCCTACTGGCCCGACGCCACGGACGATCACGGCGCGTTTTGCGGCAACGCGCACGAGTTCGTGGACTTCTGCATGGTGGCGCACCGCCGATACCGCTCCACCGGCCACTGCATCTTCAATCACGAGGTGGCGCTGGATGGCGCGACCGCCGCCCGGGGCGAGATCTACTGCGTCACCTGGCTGATCCCCGCGGACGAGGAGCGTGTCGACACCTGGTACGGCCGGTATCTGGACCGCTACGAGAAGCGCGGCGGGGAGTGGCGGATCATCGAGCGCGTGTGCGTCCACGAGGGCACGGAATCGAGACCAGCCTCGCCGATGGGCATGGACGTGGGCGCTTTCCGCCAGGGCACCTTCGACCGTCCTGCCGACGGCAGGCTCATCGGTCCCTGAGGCGGCGGGCATGGAGATTCGGGGACTGCTGTTCGACCTGGGTGGCACGCTGTTCAGCTATCAGCGGCGTGGCGGGATGGGGCGTGCACTTCAGGAGGTGGTGTCGGGGCTGGGGCTGGAAGTCGAGCCGCGGGAAATCGGACGCGCCTGGGGAGAGGCGAACGAAGCCAGCATGCGGCGCTTCGCCGAGCAGGACTACTTCCTGCACCGGGATCTCTTTCACGAGACCCTCTTGGCGTTTGCGACACGTTTTGGACGGCCGGTGAGCGACGATCTCGCCGAGCGGTTCCAGGCGGCCCAGCGTCAGTCCGTCATCGACCACCTGCCGCTGCGTGCCGAGTGTCACGAGGCGCTGGAGGCCTTGAAGTCGCGCGGCCTTTACCTCGCCATCGTCTCCAACATCGACGACGACTATCTGCATCCTCTGGTGGAGAAACACGAGCTGGACAGATGGCTGGATCACTGGACCAGCTCCGAGGAGGCCCGCTCCTGCAAACCCCACACCGGGATCTACCGCTACGCGCTGAGCAAGGCGGGACTCGGGGTAGAAGAAACGCTGTTCGTAGGTGATTCCCTGCATCACGACGTGGCCGGCGCCAGTGCCGTGGGCATGCGCTCTGCGCGCATCGTCGAGGAGGGGGTCAGTACCCCGCTTACCGGGGGTCTCGCGGTCACCGCCGAGCCGGATTACCAGATCACGGCCCTCACCGAGCTGGTCGACATCGTGGACGCAGTCAATGAACGCGACGGTTGAGATTCCCGAGCTTCCGGAGGAGCTGACGCCGGACTGGCTGACCCGGG
>JASFLG010000077.1:0-11682 GCA_050118205.1 Pseudomonadales bacterium | reverse complement strand
CAAGGGAAGGGGTTGCCGCCGCTTCTTCTGCCTGTGTGGCACCTGTGTCTCCCACTGGCATATCCCTTGCACCTTCCGATGCGAACGTAGAAAAAAGGAGTACTACCGTGTCTATCGAATTGAATGCGCTTCCCTATGAGGAAAATGCCCTCGAGCCCGCCATCAGCCGCGAGACCGTAAACGTGCACTACAACAAGCACCACGCGGGGTACGTGAAGAAGGTGAACAAGGCCATTTCCGGCAGTGACATGGACAAGCTGTCGCTCGACGAGATCATCGCTCGTGCGCACGGCACCGATCAGGGACTTTACAACGTCGCTGCACAGGTGTGGAACCACGACTTCTACTGGGCGTCGATGACGCCGGAGAAGACCGATCTGAGCGGCGACATGGCGAGTCTGATCGAACGCTGCTTCGGAAGCACGGCGGAGTTCCAGGAGTCGTTCAAGGAGGTCGCGCTCGGGCAGTTCGGCTCCGGCTGGACCTGGCTCGGCTGGCACCTGAAAGACGAATGCCTCTCCATCATGTCCACGACGGACGCATTCATCCCTGATTTCGAGCTTTTCCGCCCCGTGCTCACGCTGGACGTCTGGGAACACGCCTACTATCTCGACTACAAGAACGATCGGGCGGCGTACATCGAGCAGTTCCTCGACCGGCTGGTGAACTGGGAGAGCGCCTCGCACCGGCTCACCGACGTGCTCGAAAAGGAATACGGCCGGGCGGATCTGAAGCGCGCGGCGCGGTGAACCCACGGCCTGAGGCGCAAGTCATCTGACGGCCTGCAAGCCCCTCCCGCACAGGCGGGAGGGTGCGGGCGGGCAAATCAGGAGTCTCCCGGGTGGCCCTGTTCCAGATCCTCCCGGGCCTTGTTCAGGTTCTGCAGCATCTCCCCCCTCGAACCTCGAACCACCCCGCCTTCGTCTTCCTCGCGCATCTCGGCGCGGATATCGCTCTCCCAGATCTTCAGCAGCCGCCGGCGCAGCTCGAGGCTGATCCCCGGGTGCCGGGCAAGCGCCGAAGGGGTCCCGAACACGCGCTCGGGGTTGACGATGGCCTCCTCGAGGTCGACCTGCGGACTTCCCTCCGGGACATCACTGCTTTCTGCAGGACGTGTCGGGGCGGTGCCGAGGATGAGCACGTCGCATGGCGCATCCGCGAGCACCGGTTCGGCATTCACCGGATACAGCGCTCTTTGCAGCCGGCTCAGGTTGCGGGCCCCCATGACGATCAGGTCGACGTCGAGCTCGCGGGCCGTGGCTGGCGCCACCTGGCTGAGACGCCCCGGCTGGATCCGGATCTTCTCCGGATCGATGAGAAAGTACCGGGCGAACGCCCGAATCGCGTCCCCGTGCTTCTCTGCGAGTGCGCGCTCCCTCACGCGATCGGAATCCCGGACCGGTGGCGGCACGGCGGCGATCTCTGGAGCGTAGGCGGCGTACGGTGCAATTCCCTGGGGGATCTGATAGGTATGCAGGATGGTGTTCTCGGCATCGGTGGCGCTGGCGATGAGTTTCGCCAGCGCGCATACCTTGTAATCGGTGGCCGTGACAATGTCCGACGACGCCGACGTGGTGCCGAGCGCGGTCAGCAGCCGGCCGAGCCGTCCGGTTCGTTCGCCGGTGACGAACCAGATCGGCACGGGTGAACGTCGGATCAGCTCCCAGTCCGTGTTGGTGACCAGGCCGATCAGGTAGTCGGATCCCGACGAAGCTTTGATCACCACATCCGGGCGGTTCTGGTCGATCCGCTCGAGAATCGTGTCCGCGTTCGGCTCCTCCCAGCGGGCCAGGTGGGTCACCTCGGCTCCCGTCTCAGAGTGCAGCCAGGCCCCGAGCTCCGAGGCGCGGGTCGCGGCCAGATCGAGCACCTCCTGGCGGCGCTCCTCGACGGCCCTGTCTTCGAGAAAGAAGCCGGCACCCAGCGAATCGTCGAGGCAGGCGACATAGAGCTCGACAGCGCAGCCCGTCGCCGAGGCCAGCTCCCGCACCCGACGCATCAGCACCGCCTCTCGAGGCTCGTCGGAGAGCATCACATCGTGGTCGAGCACCACGAGGAGCTGATCGAAAGATGGTCTGCCGATGGGTGCGTCCACCGGCCAGCCCTCTGATTCACGCTTCAGGTAGCGTTCGTGCTCGTTGTCTGAGACTTCCTCGTTGCTCATTGTCTTGTTGATGCTAGTTTGTCAACTCGCTATGGTGGGGTCGCCACCGACATGGGATCTGTTTTGAGGTCCTTTGGAGCTTTGGCTTTAGCTATAACTATAATGGTTGCAATAACCGTGCCGCGAGCACGGGCTGGCACGCGACGTGCAGTGCCCGGGTAGCAAGGCCGGAAATCGCCAGAAAATCGGAATGGAGATCTAGACATGCCAAGCAGATTCGCGACGCTCGCACTCGGACTCTTCCTCGTGGCAGCGCTGGGCGCGTGCCAGCAGGAGTCCGCCTCAGAGAAGGCCGCGGACAAGGCCGCCGAAATGCAGCAGAAAGCGGCGGACGAGACCGAGAAGGCCATGGACGAGGCCAATGACGCCATGAACGAAGCCGCCGAGTCCGTGCAGGACACAGCGAACGACATGGTCGATCAGGCGGAGGAGGCCGCTGCGAAGGCGCAGGATGCGGCGGACGAAGCCGCGGATGCCGCTCAGAAGGCGGCCGAGGATACGATGGAGGCGGCCAAGGAATCAGGCGGCTGAGAGCCGAAGTCAGCCGGCTAAAGCCGAAGTCAGCCGGCTGAAGCCGAAGTCAGCCGGCTGAAGCCGAAGTCGGCCCGCTGAGGCTGGTCCCGGTCAGTTGCTGCCCAGCATCTGGCCGGGGTCCAGCAGCCTGTCCAGCGTCGCTTCATCGAGCACGCCGAGCGCAAGTGCCGCTTCCCGGATCGTGGTGTCCTCCCGCAAGGCTTTCTTGGCGACATCGGCAGCTTTGTCATAACCGATCTCGGGCGTCAGCGCGGTTACCAGCATCAGGCTGCGTTCCCGGAGCTCCGCTATCCGTCTGAGGTTCGGCTCCATACCCTGAACGCAGCGGGCTTCGAAGCTGGCCATTGCATCGCTGAGCAGATCGATGCTCTGCAGCACGTCGTAGGCGATCACCGGCTTGAAGGTGTTCAGCTGCAGGTGGCCGTGGCTCCCGGCGACCGCCACCGTGGCGTCGTTACCGATCACCTGTGCGCAGACCATGCACAGCGCCTCACACTGGGTCGGGTTGACCTTGCCCGGCATGATGGAGCTGCCGGGTTCGTTGGCGGGAAGCACCAGCTCAGCAAGACCGGTTCGCGGCCCGCTTGCCAGCAGGCGGACCTGATTGCCGATGTGCATCAGGCTCACTGCGAGCGACTTCAGATGTCCGCTCAGCTCGACCATCGTGTCCTGAGCGGACAGCTCGGCAAAGTAGTTGTCAGCCGGGACGAGCTCGAGGCCGGTCAGCGCGGACAACCGGGCGGTAGCGCGCCGGGCAAACTCCGCCGGGGCGTTGATTCCGGTACCTACTGCCGTTCCGCCGAGCGCGAGGCGTGCAAGGCGGGGGTAGCAACCGGTGAGGGCGTCGCGTCTCGCGTCCAGCTGCGCGACGTAGCCGCTGAACTCCTGTCCGAGGGTGAGCGGGGTGGCGTCCATCAGGTGCGTTCGTCCCGACTTGATGATGTCCTTCCAGGCTCCGGCCTTCTCGTCGAGCGCCTCCCGGAGCGCCCGCAGTGACGGCTCGAGCCGGGTAGTCAGCTCTTCGAGCGCGGCGACGTGCATCACCGAGGGAAACGTATCGTTGGAGCTCTGACTCGCATTCACGTCGTCGTTGGGGTGAACCCGTTTGTCCGACTCGTCGCGGAAGTCGCCACCAAGAATCTCGGTTGCCCGGTTGGCGAGCACCTCGTTCAGGTTCATGTTGGTCTGCGTTCCGGAGCCCGTCTGCCAGACGCGCAGCGGGAACGCGTCGTCCAGGCGACCGCTGAGCACCTCGTCGCAGGCCGCGCCGATGGCCTCAGCGATGTCGGCGGCCACCACGTTCAGTTCGGCATTCGTTGCGGCGGCCGCTTTCTTGAGTTTTGCGTACGCATGGATGACCGCCATCGGCATGCGCTCCTCGCCGATGTCGAAGTTGCTGAGGCTCCGCTGGGTCTGAGCTCCCCAGTAGGCGTCCCGCGGCACCTCCACGGGCCCCAGGCTGTCATGTTCGGTTCGGGTGGCAGTCATCTCCAGACGCTCAATGATCCCCGTGTGCGATGGGGGTGTCGGTGAACAGGTATTCCTTCAGCTGTGCCTCGAAGGTGGGATCGCGTCGGCGAATCCACTCCAGGACCATGGCCGCGTGCTCTTTTTCTTCATCCCGGTTGTGCTCGAGGATCGCGCGCAGGCCCTCGTCCTTGCAGGCGTCCACACGCTGGTTGTACCAGTCCACCGCTTCCAGCTCCTCCATCAGAGAAACGATCGCCCGGTGCATGTCGCGGGTCGCATCGGAGAGCTCCTCGATCGGCTCGTGATAACCCTCATTGGCCATGAACACCCCTTGCTGTCTTGGTTGGTTCGGTCAGCGCATTCTGCCAGCCGCTTCCCCGCGCCTCCAGTTTTTGCGGCGATGCGGATTCGCGCCGGAACCTGCGCGTGGTTGTGTTGTCGTAACTGGCACGTGACCCGGACGGGTATGCGGCGGTCGGGAACCGATACCGGATTCCCGCCTGTCCCCGGCGTCGGGATCCAGCGGGATCATCGAGTATGATGTCGACGTATGAGACAAGGAACGCTCCCCGACGGTATGTGTCCATGAAGCCCGTTGCGCTCATTCTCGATGACGACGGAGACCACGCGGCTGCGCTCGCCGAGCTCGTCGCGTCGCACGGTTTCGGCACGCGCGTGTTCCCTACGGTTGCCGAGGCGCGGGCCCTTCCCGACCAGGAGCAGGTGATCATTGCGTTCCTGAGCCTCGACTGCGGGGGCGGTTCGGGGCTGAGCCTTCTCGATCACCCGGCGCTCGGCGAGGTCACGGAAGTCATTCTGATGAACGCGGTCGACGAGCCGGAGCTCGTCAACCAGGGAATCAGCCAGGGCGCCACCTGCTTCTTCTGCAAACCGTTCGATCCCGATTTCATCGACTCGATCCTCACCGATCTCGCTTCCGAGATCATGGTGCATGCCAACGGCGGGGAGGTCGGCACCACCATGGATCAGTTCGGCCTGCTGCGCGGCGGTTCCGAAGCGATGCGAAAGCTGTACCGGATCATGCGCAAGGTGGCACCCACCGACACCAGCGTGCTGCTGGTAGGCGAGTCGGGGACTGGCAAGGAACTGGTTGCTCAGTCGCTGCATATGTTCAGCGAGCGGGCCGAGTCCGAGTTCGTCGCCATGAACTGCGCTGCCATCCCCAAGGAGCTGTTCGAAAGCGAGCTGTTCGGTCACGAGAAGGGCTCCTTCAGCGGAGCCGTTCGCCGCCATCAGGGCTACTTCGAGCGCGCGCATCGGGGCACGCTGTTTCTCGATGAGATTACGGAGATGCCCATTGAGCTTCAGGCCAAGCTGCTCCGGGTGCTGGAGCTCGGCCAGTTCCGGCGCGTGGGCGGTGAGGAGGACCTGCGAAGCGATGCGCGCATCATCGCCGCTACGAACCGCGATCCGGAGGATGCCATCGCCGCGCACGCGCTGCGCGAAGACCTCTACTACCGCATCGCCCGGTTTCCACTGTGGATCCCGCCGCTCCGGGATCGGCAGGGAGACGTACGCGGGCTCGCCCTGTTCTTCCTGAACGAGCTGAACGCCGCCAATCACACGGCGGTTGTGATCAGCGACGACGCGCTTGCACGCATCGAGGCGTACGGATGGCCGGGGAACGTGCGGGAGCTGCGCAGCGTCCTCGAGCGGGCCTACATTCTCGCCAACGGTCGGATCCGCCCTGAGCACCTGAAGGGGCTCGACGGCGAGACCGCGGTCGGAGATTACATCCGGGTGGCTGCCACCGCGTCGGTGGAGGAGGCGGAACGCAAGCTGATCTTTGCCGCCCTGGAAAGATACGGCGGCGACAAGCAGGCGACGGCGTCATCGCTCGGCATCTCGCTGAAGACGCTTTACAACCGCCTGAATGCCTATTCGAAACAGGGGCCGGAAGCCGCCTTGGGGAACGGAGAGCCGTCGGACGCGGACCGGAAATAGCCCTACCTTGGCGCCGCCGCCTGCCGCAACCGTTCGATTTCCTCGAGCAGATCCAGGGCGAGCGCGGCGCCGGGCCAGTTGACGCCCAGATCCCGCACCAGGCGCAGGGCCCGTTTGGCGCGAATCAGCGCTTCGCCGTGAAAGACCCAGTCGGCATCCGGGGCTACCGGCTCGATCACGCCTTCTGCCACCATTTCCAGTACCCGGTGCCGTTCCACGCCGCAGGCGCTGCAGAATTCGACGAGCGTGAAGGTTGTCCTGGCGTCGAGCACGACGCCGGTGAGATCTTTGCGGGTTTCGGTCATCTCACACCCCCATGGTCTGTCTGGGATTGTACGCACCGGCCTGCTCGAGCGCTTCGTACAGCTCCCGGGTGGCCTCGTCGGGGTGTTGCGGCACGGTGATGCTGAGCTCCACGTACTGATCGCCCGGCGGATTTCCGGGCAGACCGCGACCCTTCAGACGCAGCCGCTTGCCGGAGCTCGACCCGGGCGGGATCTTCAGCTCCACCGTACCGCCCAGCGTAGGCGTCTTGACCGTTCTGCCGAGCACCGCTTCTGCTGGGGTAACCGGGAGCTTCACGTGCACGTCCCGGCCGTCCACCTCGTAGATGGGGTGCGGCGCGAACTCCACGGTCAGGTACAGATCCCCGGGCCGTGTGCCGGCGCCGAGCCCCGGTCCACCCTGACCCTCCAGACGGATCCTCGTGCCCGCGGTGACCCCTTTGGGAATGGTCACGTTCAAGGTGCGTCGCTTGCGTACCACCCGACCATCGGAGTTCATCTCCGGCACTTCCAGGGTGACCTGCCGGCGCGCGCCGGAGAACGAGTCAGGGATGCTGATCTGGATCCGCGCGTTGACGTCCTCGCCGTTCATGCGGACCTCGCGATAGCCGCTGTAGCCGCCGCGTCCGAACGGGTCCCCTTGGCGACCACCCCCGCCGAACAGGGTCTCGAAGAAGTCACTGAAGTGCTCGGCACCGCCGAGGTCGTCGGTGGAGAAGGTGAATGAGCCGTCCCAGCCGGGCGGCGGCTGGAAGTCCTGCCCGGCCTCCCAGTTCTCTCCGAACTGATCGTATGCGGCGCGCTTCTCGGGGTCTTTCAGGACCTCGTACGCTTCCTTCATTTCCTTGAAGCGGGCTTCAGCTTCCGGATCGTCGCTGACGTCGGGGTGATATTTGCGGGCCAGACGCCGATAGGCCTTCTTGATGTCGTCGGCAGACGCGGAACGCTCCACGCCGAGGGTCTCGTAGTAGTCCTTGAATTTCATGCGATCGTACGCGCCCGACTTGAGAAGGGTTACCTCACGAGATAGGGGTTGCGGCCCCGAATTTCAAGCCCGGGGGGAAGGCGGGTCATTCCAGGTACGTATGTGCACGTCGCGCTGAGGGAATGGGATCTCGATGTCGTTTTCCTTCAGTAGCTCCCACAGGGTCATCAGGACCTGGCTTCGGACGTTGGCCATGCCATTCTGCGGATCGGAGATCCAGAATCGCAGATCGAAGTTCACCGAGCTGTTGCCGTACTCGGTGAGGTTGCAGACCGGCGCCGGATTCTCCAGAACGCGATCGGCGCCGAGCGCTGCCTCGATGGCGAGCGCCTGAACCTGCCGCATGTCGTCCGTGCGGTAGGAGACGCCGAACGGGGCGTGCAGGCGGACGATCCGGTCCGTTCGGGACCAGTTGGTGACACCCTCGGTCACGAAGCGGTCATTGGGGATGAGCTTTTCGGTCCCGTCGCGGGTTCGGATCGCCACGTAGCGGGCCTGCATGGCGGTAACCCATCCAAATGTCCCCTCTATCTCGATCACGTCGCCCGGCTTGATGGACCGGTCCGCGATCAGCGTGAAGCCGGCGATGAAGTTCGAGGCGATCCGCTGCAGACCGAGGCCGATGCCGAGACCGACGGCGCCGCTGAACACGGCCAGGGTAGCGAGATTGAACCCGGCGACCTGCAGGGCGATGACCAGCGCGATCACCGGCAGCGTGATGTTCAGAATCTTGGAGATCAGTGCCTTGAGCGACGGGCTCAGCTCTTCCACCGCTTCCAGGCGCTGCTGGAGGATGCGTCCGAGGGTGCTCGCCCCCCAGAAAAGCATGGCAAAGTAGATCAGCGTGCGGATGACGTCGAGCAGACTGAAGCGAATGGGTTCGCCGCTCTCTCCGCGGCCCAGCGGAATTGCGAGCTGCTGCAGCTGCTCGACCACCGGGCCGAGCATGCCCACCGCGTCGAGGGCGGCGATGGGCCAGGCAATGTAGAAGGCGACCCGCGACCAGAATCGGGACCGGATCACCAGCGTCACCACCCGCACGGCGATCCAGGCGTTCATGAGCGACAGGGCGGCGGCCACCCAGTCCATCGGTTGGTCGGCGCTGCCGAGCCCGATGCGTATCGCCGTGAGCGTGAGATAGAGAGCGATGGGCGTCGCGAGCTCGGCCAGCGCATCGGTCAGCCGGCGGCTGAAGTCGGCTTTCATCCGGGTGGAAAGATGCTCGCGGATCAGCCGTTTGAGCCTGGGACCGAAGATCACGGCGGGTACCAGGGCTGCGACGATCAGCCCCACCTGGATCAGAACCGCGAAGTTCAGCAGGTACGTGCGGGCCCAGTCGACCAGGGCGAGCAATGCCTCGGTGACCTGATCCGACTGAATGACGTCGTCGAGCACGGATTTTTCGCTGGCCTGCATGCGCTCCTCTCGCCCCGGCGTCGGAGCAGTGTACATGCGGTGTCATCCGCCACGAAGCGTCGGTCGCCAATGAGGCGGACGCCGGTCACGCGCCCGGCCGGGTCAGCTGCTGCCGAACCCGCGCCGGCGAGCGTGCCCGGCAATGCACGCCCGCCGGCGCGGGTTCTGCGTCGTCGAGCACATCGGCGGGATCAGCTGTACCGGGCTTCGAAGCCTTCCGACTTTTCCGATCCTGCCTCGGCCAGGCTGGTTTCGAGGTCCTCGAGGTAAGAGGGCACGACGTCACGATGGAACGGTGAGAGCATCAGGTGCAGTGCGGGCGGCTGCGTGGTCAGGCTCGCGAACCAGCCTTTGCGATACATCTGACGATAGACCGAGAATACGTCGGCGTCCTTGTGAGCGAAGGCGACGATGCCGAGCAGTGGCCGGCCGAGGACCTGGAAGCCGAGTCGGCGCACGCCGGCTTCCACCGCTTCCCGGGCGTCGGTCACCAGCCGGTGCTTGGCGCGGTAGCCGGAGACGCCCAGATAGTTCATCACCGCCCAGGCGGCGGAGATGGCGCCGCCCGGGCGGGTGCCGGCGAGGGTCGGTGTGATCATACGGCCACCGGGCCAGTCGCTGCAGTCGAAGATCATGTGGCGATGCTCCGCCTCGCTGCGGAAAAGGACGGTGGATGCACCCTTGGCACAGTATCCGTACTTGTGCAGATCCGCGGACATGGAGCGCACGCCTGGCAGCTCGAAGTCGAACGGGGGCACCTCCGTACCGTTCATGCGAACGAAGGGCGCGATGTAGCCGCCGACGCAGGCGTCCACGTGCAGCCAGAGATCGCGCGCCTCGGCGATGCGGCTCAAGGCTTCGATGTCGTCGATCAGACCGTAGGGGAAGCTCGGAGCCGACCCGACGAGCATGATGGTGCTGTCGTCGCAGGCAGCCCCCATGGCTTCCGCATCGGCGAGGAGGTCGGGGCCGACGGGTATCCTGCGCACCTCCAGGTCCATCATTTTGGCCGCCTTGTCGAATGCGGGATGGGCGGAGAAGGGTGCCACGATGTTCGGGGTGCCGCGGAGGCCCTTCTCGGCCCGCGCGAAGTCGCGCGCCGTCTTCACCGCCATGGTGATGGAGTCGGTGCCGCCGGAGGTAATGTTGCCGCGGGCATCCTCCGGAGCATGCAGCAGAGAAAGGCCCATGCCGACGACCTCCTCCTCCATCTGCTTCAGACTCGGAAAGGCGAGGGGACCCAGACCGTTCTCAGACATGTACAGCGTGTACGCCTCTTTCTGCACCCTGGCCACGTCCTCGCCGGCGTTGAAGACGTAGACGGCCGTTCTGCCTTCCCGCCATCTTGCATCCTTCGCGCCGCGCTCGATCATCTCGGCCTTCAGCTCGGGCCAGGCCCGGCCCTGTTCGTTCATACGGGTGTGCATGCTTGCCTCACGTTCGTTTGCGGCCCACGGTGGGCCCGGGTGATGAGAGGAGCCGGCTGCTCATGCGGCTTCCGCTTCCACCTTCCGGAACAGACGGGCCCGGTCGGTTTCGTAGCGTTTTCCGGCGAAGAAGAACAGTGGAATCGCCGAGAAGGAGATCACCGTGAACCAGAGCAGCGCCGAGGTGTAGGGCGCCTCGTGGCCGCGTTCCATGAGCCAGTCGACGTAGACCCCGGCGGCGCTCACGCCGATCGCCACGCCAGCCATGTTGAGAAGCAGAATGTACAGTGCGACCACGGTGGCGCGAATCTGTGGGGGCACCAGCTCCTGGACGGTGGCGAACGTCGGGCCGTAGAAGCAGCCGAGCTGGAAGAAGCCGGCGAAGACGCCGACCCAGAACCAGATCGTGCTGGCATCGACCAGACGGTAGGCGATATTGACCGGTGCGAGGATGATCAGAATCCAGAACAGGAACATGGGGCGGCCCACTCCCGTCCGGCGCAGGAACCAGTCGCCGCCGATGCCCCCGAAGAGATTACCCAGCAGCCCGGCGACGATACCGATCCAGCCCGTGATCTGAGCGATCTCGGCCCGGTCGAAGCCGCGCTCCTGGACGTACCAGAGCTGATCGAATGTGGCCGCGCCCAGAATGAAGTGAAACGCGACCCCGCCACTGATGGTCATCAGCAGCGCCGGCGACGTCCGAAGGGCCATCCCCAGGGTGCGGATGATCTCGCTGAAGGTGGGTCGCGGCGCATCGGCCGCGGCCTGCGTGAGGTGGCGGCGGGGCGTTTCCGGCAGAAACCACATGAGGATGGCAAAGACCAGGCCGATGCTGCCGAGCAGGTAGAAGCAGTTGCGCCAGCCGATCGCCGGGCCGAGATAACCGACCACCAGCAGGCTTGCCCCGACGCCGATCGGCACGCCCATGTAGTAGAAGCCGGAAGCGAAACCGAGACGCGCGGCAGGGAAACGGTCCGCGAGGAGCGACATGGAGGTGGGGGTCATGATCGACTCACCGACGCCGATGAACATGCGCGGAATCGCCAGCGTGCCGAAACTGCGCGCCGCGCCCGACAGGGCGGTCAGGGCACTCCAGGCGGCGAGGCCGCATGAGATCAGTCGGGTGCGGTTGGTCGTATCGGCGAGCGCACCCATGAACAGCCCGGCAGCCGAGTAGAAGAAAAGAAAGAACAGCCCCGTCAGCAGGCCGAACTGGGTGTTGGTCAGGCCCAGGTCGGGCACGATGAAGTTGGCGAAGCTGGCGAGGAGCTGACGGTCGACGAAGTTCATCACGTTCAGCAGCGTCAGGAAGCTCAGAAAGACATAGCTGCCGGCGCTGACCCTGGAGTCGTCCACCTGGTGATCTCCCCTGCTCACCCACGAAGCGGTCGAGGATACCGGTGTCGATCTGCCGCTGCCAGCAGGTCTCGAGGC
>JASFLG010000076.1:0-11797 GCA_050118205.1 Pseudomonadales bacterium | reverse complement strand
GCACAGTTGCTGGCACCGCTCCTCGTCTCATCGTTCATTGTCCTTCCCGAACCGGATCTGTCCCGATACGACGCGATCTCCGGCAATCTGGGCGCTGCCATTGCCATGGCGCTCCTTCTGCCCCTGACAGCCTCGATTCCCGAAGAGGTCATCTATCGGGGTTTTCTCATCGGGCGGCTGACCGATGCTTTCGGACAGAACGCCGGCGGCGCCGTCGTGAGCGTGCTCGTTCAGGCGATCCTCTTCGGTGCGGTCCACTTCATGTGGGGTGTTGGCGGCATGCTCGTTGCGCTCA
Source organism: Pseudomonadales bacterium (assembly GCA_050118205.1). GTDB lineage: Bacteria > Pseudomonadota > Gammaproteobacteria > Pseudomonadales > Azotimanducaceae > SZUA-309. The sequence goes on along the minus strand of JASFLG010000076.1, from coordinate 11,502 downwards.
TCATGGGAATCGTCTGGGGCACTGCCTATCTGCTATGCGGCCGGAACCTGTGGGTCGTGATCCTGGCGCACTCGGCGGGCCATATTCTGGGCGTCGTTCAGCTCTACCTCGGCACGTCGATCATCATTTAGCCGCAGTCTTCTGAACCAGCGGCAAGGCGTCTGCCTGTCCAACATGCGCGCCCATGGTGTTCGCCTTCCTGGGTCTCAGTCAGCGGCGCGCAGGGCGCTGGCGCACACGGCCGTGTTCGTGCTCGGCTATCTGCTCGTCTGGGCCGGTTACAGCCTGGCCGGCAGCGTGGGACAGTGGGGGCTCCGGCACTCCGGCGCGATCTCGCCCGGCGGCTGGAGCACGAGCCCTAACGATCGCACCGGCGATGCGGCCCGTGCCAAGCCTGCCGGATGAGAAAGCTCGGGAGGTCTTCGGTGTCCGGCTTTCCCAGTAGCGCAACGGCCACCTTCCCCACGCTGAAGACTTCACGGTCATTGCTGGTTCGGAAGAGATGACGAGGCGGTCGACGCCAGACATTCTCCTCGCTTCGATCGCCATGAAGTACACGGCGTCCAACAACGTCGTCATCGCCGGCGGCGGCCGAACGCTGTCGATCTCCGCGCGGAACCCTCAGCGACAGGGTGATGCTGGCCGTCGATCAAGCCGCTACCATGCCCAAGCCCGGCCGCCATGCAGACGATCCAATCGTCATGACATCCGACGGGTTCATTCCCTCCAGGGACAACATCGACGAAGCAGGTCGACATGGCGTCGACGTGATCAATCAGACGAGACCCGCCGCATGAGCATCGAATCCGTCCGCTCCTTTCTCTCCGAGCACGCCCCTGACCTGGAGATCGTGGAACGGCCCACCAGCACGGCGACCGTTCCCGAAGCTGCCGCCGCGCACGGCGTCGAGCCCGGTCAGATCGCCAAGACGCTGTCCCTGCGTCTCAGGGATGAGGTGATCCTTCTGGTCATGAGCGGTGATGCGAAGATCGACAACCAGAAGTTCAAGGCCCGATTCAACACCAAGCCCAGGATGCTGAGCGCCGATGAAGTGGCCGCGCTGACCGGTCATCCGGTGGGCGGCGTCTGCCCTTTCGGGCTTCCGACTCCGCTCAGGATCTTTGCGGATCACACCCTCAGGAAGTTCGACGTTGTCATCCCCGCCGCGGGCGCGACCAATGCGGCGTTGCACATCGCACCGGATCGGATGGTTGAGCTGGTGAACGCGGAATGGATCGACGTGGCGCGCGATACCGCATCCGCCGGGTCCGGCGATGAAGGATGACGCGACCTCCAAGGGCGGGCGCTCACTCAGGGTCTGAGTCCTCTGACGAGCCTTTCGGCGCTATCCAGGACATTGAAACGCGTTACAACTATTTTTATAACGCGATATGATTAGTTGAATCCGTTGCACCCTTTTGTTTAGATTGCCGCCAGGGGAGAGATCCGATCTGGGCGTGCAACCGGCTACCGCGCAACTGCCGTGCCGTACTCTCCATCGACTCGAGGACGTAGCCGTCAATTTGAGGGGATGTCCCAATGTCCAACCAGCCAATCGCGCCTGCGTTCCGGCGGCTGATACCCGCGTGCCTGCTACTGTTTCTCGCTCCGCTTTCCGATCAGATTGCAGCTGCTGAGCAGAGCTCATCGGCCCAACCGATCGAGGAAGTCGTGGTCACCGCCCGGCGCCGGGAGGAAACGCTTCAGGAAGTGCCGGCAACCGTGAGCGTCATGACCGGCCAGGAAATGTTCGAGACCGGCAACGATTCGATGTACAAGCTTCGGGACGTGATCCCGAACCTGAACTTCGCGTCCGATATGGCCTACCGGTCCCGGATCGCCGTTCGGGGCCTTGGCAGCGACCGGTCCGGCGCGCAGACGAATGGCGTCGGCTTCTTCATCGACGGGGTCTACCAGTCGGGTACCGCGCGTCTGAATGCGCCGTTCTTCGATATCGAGCGGGTGGAGGTGCTGAAAGGTCCCCAGGGAGCGCGCTACGGTCGGAACTCGTTTGCCGGCGTGGTCAACGTGATTACGCACAAGCCTGACAACGAGCTGCGCGTTTCCGTTCAGGCGTCCGCCGAGAACCGCAACACGAGCGAGTACGCCGGAATGATCTCGGGGCCGATCATCAGGGACAGGCTCTACGGCAAGCTGTCGGCTTCGCACAGCCAGACCGATGGGGATTACAAGAACGCCCGCACCGGCAAGGATCAGGTGCCCAAGGCATCGGACTTCTACTCCGCGCGTCTGATCTGGGATGTGAGCGATCGGTTCGAGCTGGACCTGCAGGCCTCCAAGATGGACAACGACGGCGTGGCGTACGCCTACTCGCAGACCACCGATCCAAACCATCCGGTGGAAAACTTCCTCGTCGACGACAATCAGTGGGCGGGGTATCAGGTCAATGGCGAAGGGGCGCTCACCGCAACCTGGACGGGCGACACCTTCCAGATCACCAACCTGCTGGCCTATCGGGACGACATGCCGAACCTCGGCCTCGATGCCGAGGTCACGCAGTACCACGCAGCGTTTGCGGTGGTGAAGGTGAAGCGGAAGGAGTGGTCCGATCAGCTGCGCGTGTCGTCCATCGGCAGCGGACCCTTCAACTGGATGTTCGGCGGCGAGTACGTCGACGGGGACTATGACGCCATATTCGATACGTATTTCTACGACCCTGTGGACGTGGCCCTCGCCTTTCCGGGTTGCATAGACTGTCTGATCTACGGCGTCCCGGGACTTACGGGACTGTGGTTCGGGGAACTCCTGAACTCCATTTCGCCGTCATCGAATACGATCACCGGTGGCGGGAAAAACTGGGCCGTGTTCGGCGAGCTGTCTTACGAGTTCTTCGATCGTCTCGAGGCGACCGTGAGCCTCCGTTACGACGACATCAAGAAGAACACCTTCAACGCGGCAGGCGGCGTGGACAGCTCCGGCCTCGGCAAGAACTACAAAGACAATGCGTGGCAGCCACTCTTCTCGCTGCGCTATCTCATCGACGACACGACCACCGTCTACGGCTCCGCCGCGCGTGGCATTCGCGAGGGCGGCTTCAACTCGTCGGCACTCTCGAAGGATTACGCGGTCTTCGAGATGGACGACGTCTGGTCCTACGAGATCGGCTTCAAGAAGCAGTTTCCTGAGGCCGGTGCGTATCTGAACCTGGCGATGTTCTACATGGATGCCAGCACGCTGAATCAGGCAGCCATCATCCTCACGGACGCCGGCAACCTGGCCAACGGAGCCATCACCATGGGCGGCGCCGACTCCTACGGCCTCGAGGCGGATTTCGGCATCCAGCTGGGCGGTGGCCTGGACTGGACCACGGCGCTTGGCCTGCTGGACTGCACCCTCAAGAACGTCCCGGCCTACGAGGACCGATCAGAGGATCTGCGCCAGGTGAGCCCCGGCGTGATGGATGGCAACACCTGCCAGGACTCCTCGGAGTGGACCTTCAACACGTCTCTGAACGGCGAGTGGGCGCTCGGCATCTCCGACTGGTCTCTCACGGCAAACGTCACGCTGTCCGGCAAGGGGCCTACCCGGCTGACGACGGATGCGGGCGTTCCGGGGCTGACGCCGCCTGCGGACGGTGGCATTCCCTATGGCCAGGTGGCCTCGCCGGAACAGGTCGCCAGCCGGACCTTCCGGGAGTGGGCGTCGATTCGCGACCCACTCTACCTGATCAACCTGAGCGCCGGCGTGCGCAACCAGCACTGGACCATCATGGGATACGTCGAGAACGCAACGAACAAGCGCTACGCGGTCGACAATTTTTCTCATGAGGGACTGGCGGACTCGACGATCTTCGGACTGGGCGCAGGCAATTTCATCACCACACTGGCACCGAAGCGTCGTTACGGCCTGCGACTCCGCTACGACCTGTAGCGGATCTCAGGATGAGGCCCCGAGCGCTGGCGCCCGGGGCCTCTACCCGCACTCACGAGTCACCGTCGGCTGCCCGCTTCAGCGCCGCGATATCGAGCTTGCGCATCTGGAACATCGCGGCCATCACCCGTCGCACCCCTTCCGGATCTGGGCCACCGGCCAGCGCCTCAAACTCCGCAGGAATCACCTGCCATGAGACCCCGAAACGGTCCTTGAGCCACCCGCAGGGCTGCTCACTGCCGCCGTCGGCAAGCCGGTCCCAGAAGTGGTCGACTTCCTCCTGCCCCTGGCAGCGGATCTGGAACGAGATCGCCTCGTTGATCTTGAACAGTGGACCGCCGTTCAGCGCGGTGAACGGCTGCCCGTCCAGCTCGAAGTTGACGGTCATGACGCTGCCGGGCTCCCGGCCGTGGTGTTCCCGGCCCACGTCGGTGTATCTCTGAGTGTCCAGGATGCGGGAGTTCGGGAAGATGCTCGTGTACTGTGCCGCCGCCTGCTCGGCCTGATCGTCGAACCACAGGCAGGGCGTGATCGTATGGATGGTTGCCATCGGTGAGTCCTCCTTCCTATTCGGTTGCCGGCTGCATGGTGTGGACGAATCTGCGCTACGCGTCGTCGGCCTCAGGACCGGCTGGGGCGTAGCGTCCGGTCGCCTTCAGCGCCGCCTCGATTGGACGCACCTCGATGCTGCCCAGGCGCGCCGAGGGCCAGCCGGCGGCCAGCTGGATGGCTTCGTTGATGTCGGCCGCTTCGACGAGGAAGAACCCCCCGAGCTGCTCCTTGGTTTCCGCAAAGGGACCATCCGTGGTGCTCAGGTTCCCCTGGCGCACGCGCACGGTGACCGCCGTGCGCGCACTCTGCAGGGCGTTCGTTCTGATCAGGTACCCTCTCGACTCGAGCTCCGCCACGTACGCCAGGGTTTCGGCTCGCAACGACTCCCACTCGCTGGCAGACAGGGCATTCAGCCGGGCCTCTTCCTCGTAGGCCAGGCACAGGTACATCTGACGACCGGCGCGACCCGTCATCCTGCGGCCTCGTCCACTGCATACAGGTATACGTTCATTGTCTTTCTCTTCCGGTTGAGCGCGCGGGGATCAATCCTCCGCTCCGGATCATCCGCTCGCAAACGGCATTCACCTACTGGTCGAACGATGGCAGGACAATTCGACAGTCCAGTGGTTGCTTCACATTCCCCCATGGTTTCTCATCGCCATCAACCGTCCGCCCGTGCCCCATTCAATGCCGCCCGTCAGTCCGACCGTCCAACGCGAGATCGAGCGCGTCTACCAGTCCGAATCGCGCCGCGTGCTCGCGACGCTGATCCGCCTGCTCGGAGATTTCGACCGGGCCGAGGAAGCGCTGTCCGATGCCTTTCTCGCGGCTCTGGAGCAGTGGCCGCGCGACGGAATTCCGCAGAATCCGCGCGCCTGGCTCGTCTCCGCAGGACGCTTCAAAGGCATCGACACCATTCGCCGCCGCGCGCGCTTCGAGCGCTCCGTGGACACCATCGCCGGGTCCCTCGGGGACGGGGCGGAGCTCGCTGACGACCTCATGGACGCCTACCTCGACTCGAGCGTCGAGGACGACCAGCTCAGACTCATCTTCACCTGCTGTCACCCGGCGCTGGCGGAAGACGCCCGGGTGGCGCTCACATTGCGGGAGGTGTGCGGGCTCACGACCGAAGCCATCGCCAGCGCTTTTCTCACGGCCGTGCCGACCATGGCCCAGCGCATCGTTCGCGCCAAGGCCAAGATCCGGGACGCGGGCATCCCCTACGAGGTTCCCCAGGCAACCGAGCTGGCGGAACGTCTGGACACCGTGCTGAGGGTGATCTATCTGGTCTTCAACGAAGGCTACTTCGCATCCCGCGGCGCGTCACTTGTGCGCGTCGACCTGTCGGGTGAGGCCATCCGGCTGGGACGTCTGGTCACGGAGCTGCTGCCCGATGGAGAGACGTTCGGCCTGCTGGCGCTGATGCTGCTGACCGAGGCTCGTCGTCCTGCGCGAACCAACCCGCTGGGCGACGTGGTGTTGCTGGAGGACCAGGATCGCTCGCTGTGGGACCGGGCACTCATCAATGAGGGCCACGCGCTTTATCAGCGCGCACTGGCAACCCGTGACATCGGCGCCTACACGCTACAGGCAGGCATCGCCGACGCCCACGCGCACGCGCCGGACCCGGCGGAAACCGACTGGTCCCGCATCGTCGGGCTGTACGACCTGCTCCTCGAGGCATCCCCATCGCCGGTCGTGGAGCTCAATCGGGCGGCGGCCGTCGCCATGCGCGACGGCGCCGCCGCCGGTCTGGCGCTTCTGGATGACGTGCTCGAGCAGGGCCGGCTGGACGGATACTCCCTGGCGTTCGCCGCGCGCGCCGATCTCTGCCGACGCATGGGCCGTGTCGATGACGCCCGTCAGGCTTATCGGAAGGCCCTGGCGCTCACCGACCAGGAGGCGGAGCGGCGATTTCTGGCGCAGCGTCTGTCCGAGCTCGAGGATCAATGAGCAGAACTGTGTTGATCGGCGGCGTCTCATCGGAGGGTCGCTCGGCCACCTGAAGCCAGTACGGCTCTGCACAGACCACGGAACCGGACGTATCGAAGCACGGGCCGCCCCACTGCGTCGCGGAGCTTCCTGCACAAGCCGCATCGGGTGACCTCCGCGCAAGCCGGCGGGCGGCCCTCGCGCGAACGTCCCGTGCAAAGGTGCCTGCGGAATGACATCAGCCCATCCGAGTCACATCCAATCGACGTCAGCATGTGCGCTCCCACACGTTGTCCGGTTTCGGGTTCACGCAAGGCCGTGGTCGGATGCAGCCAGGCCGTGCGGTCATACATTGGTCGAATGCATGATCCCGGGATCGACATTCGCCATCTCAGCCGGGAGCGACGACACCAACCGAACGCCCTTAAGGTCAAGCGGGTGCCGCTGGGCGCCTGTCCGCCCCAGCGGTTTCGGCGACCTCAGAAACCCGCGCCCGATCAGGCGTCCTGCAGCTCCGGATAGAGCGGAGAGGACGCCTTCAGGTAGCGCAGCAGGTGCCGCATCCGGGCGACGAGCCGGCCGGATTCATCGCGGGTTTCCGCGTCCCACCAGACATACTCGGTCTTCGGGCTCTCACCCACACCGACCACTTTCCCGCTCACGGTGTAAGGCCTGTCCAGGAACACCGGTCCGTCCACGTATACCACCTCGAAAGCGCCGAACATCCCGGAAGCACTGCCGATGGCGTCGGACAATCGCCAGTAGCCTTCCTCCTCACCCCCGGTGAGGTGCCGGTACATCATGCCTGCGGTAGAGGTGACGGAGGCGATCGGTCCACCCCAGGGCGACTCGCCCAGGTACCAGTCCAGCGGCTCGTTCATGGATCCCGAATCGATCAGCGCCTGCTGCATCCGGGCCGTGACCCTACCCTCGGAGGTGCCGAGGTCGTGGCCGGGACGGACGCCCTTCAACAGCCGCAGCCGGCTGTCGTCGCAGAGGCGCAGATCCCGCGTGGACAGCTCCGAGAGTGAGTGATCACCGATCGAAGCGGTGCCGGCGCAGACGATGAAGTCCTCCTCGTCGGCGCGCCGGGCCTCGATACGCGTCTGTGCCCCGGGTGCGGATGGCCGCTCGACGATGGCGCGCACGGGCTCACCGGAGACGACGATGTTCAGAAAATAGACGGACAGACCACCCCGCTCGAACCAGGCGTTGCCGTAGGCCTCGAGCAGCGGAGGAACGAAGAGGTCCAGGTGGACGTTCCCGCCGACGGCCGACCCGCGGAACCCGAGCTTTTTTGCGTGGGCCTCGTTGTGGATCGACGCCTCGGAATGATTGAGCGCGATGCGCGGCTCTCCGATGATCAGAGCCGCTCCGGCCTGGCCAATGCTCATGTGTCCCCCTTGCGAATCCGTCCCCGGCCGATCGATGCTAGCGTCGCCCCGGAGGCCTGTAAACGCAGGTCGCATGGGCAGCGGATGGGTGGAGCCGGTTGCGGAAAAACGACACCTCCGGAATACGAAGGATCTGTCGATTGACCGCCCCGCCGATCGACAATCCAGAGCGACCCTGACGCATCACCCGGTGCGCATCGCAGTGACACGCGCCCGAGTGCGCCCGTCAACGATCGGAAAACTGGAGAAACCTATGAAAACCTTTCTTGCCGTCTTCACCGGCTCCGCCGCATCCCGCGAGCGCTCGGGATGGGACGCGCTGAGCGACGACGAGCGCCGGACGCGCGAAGAATCCGGCGGCCGGGCCTGGAGTGAATGGATGGAAGCCAATGCGGAAGCCATCGTCGATTCCGGCGGCCCGCTCGGGACCACCAAGCGGGTCTCCACCGAAGGGATCGCCGACACCAGCAACGCGATGGCAGCCTATGTGGTTCTGCGGGCGGCATCCCACGCCGAGGCGGCGGCGAAGTTCGTCGGGCACCCGCACTTCACGATATTCCCCGGGGACGGTGTGGAGATCATGGAGCGTCTGCCGATCCCGGAATTCTGAGCGGCAATGGAGCAGGTATGAAATACGTCTGTCTGGTTTACGGCGAGGAAGCGCTCATGCGCGAGCAGGACGATCGCGACTGCGCGGCGTTCGCAGGATCCATCGAGGAAAGCGGGCACCTGGTGCTCGGCCAGGCTTTGCAGGGTGTGGACACCGCCACCACCGTGCGCGTCCGCGCCGGCAAGGCGAGCATCGTGGACGGCCCGTTTGCGGAGACCAAGGAGCAGCTGGCCGGTTTTTACCTGATCGACGCCCGCGACCTGGACGAGGCCATCGCCCTCGCTTCACGGATCCCACCGGCAAGGATCGGCAGCATAGAGATTCGCCCGGTGCGGGAACTCGATCTTTCCTGACCGAGCGTGGTGCTGGATTGAGTCCGCGGCGCATTGCGCACCGCGGACTCCGCAGTCCGCTCCCGTTGTCCGGTCCTGTTGCCCGGACTACCGGCGGGCAGCCATACCCATCTGCGCGCCCAGTGCCGAGCCGCTCAGGGTGAGCGCAGCGGCCACCGCCAGCTGTGCCACGAGCACCAGAACCGTTACCGGCTCGACGCCCGACAGGGCAAGAATGCCCAGGGTCGCGGCACCGATACCCACGAGCACATCCGCGCCGGAAACGGCTTCGACGCTCACGCGCACGGTCTTGCCGCCGGTCTCATCGTCGCCGAGCTGGCTGAGCAACCGCTCGATCTCGATCTCGGTGCTGCCGCCGAAGATCAGCCCGCCACCAAATACGATGGCGGCAACGGCGACCAGAACGGTTGGCACGATGCCAACGAGTGCGAGAATACCGAGCGCGATGCCGGCGACACCGGCTGCCACTTCCGTCGAGATTCCGCCGCCGACGAGGGTCGTCTCGTAACGGGTCCTTGCCAGCTCCTGCAGCTGCTTCATCCGAGACGCGAGGCCCAGACCCTCGACCAGAAGCGACGCGCCGAGCGCGATCGTGGCAACGGCTGTCATGTAGTGGGGAAGCACCCCTACCAGCCCGAGGATAGCCAGCACGCCGGCACCCGTCGCGATTGCCGCTTCGGAAAACGAAGCGCCCGCAAAAGTTTTTTCCATTCGCTCCAGGTCGAGGAGCGGCCTTCCTTCTGTTCGCTGTCCTGTTACTTCAATGCTTGCCATGGTGTCCTCCTGTTAGACAGTGCTACAAGACTGAGTCATCAGTTCCACCAGGGGCGATGCATGAATCGCACCAGACTGACGGGTGTGCCGGGAATCGTCGATCTCAGGCCCTCCGCGGGCGCTGCTCTGTAAATCCCGCAAAGCCGGTGGAAGATGTTGCAGACGTCGCATTGGCCCACCGGAAGTCGTGATAGATTGCCGCATCGCCGCCGCCACCCGGGAAAGTGACGGAGGCAAAGAACGCTCGGAGGTTCCCGCCAGGATGATTTCGCCGGACACGCAGCTCGAACAGGTGCTCAAAGTGCTCGTCGAGCGCTTCGGACCTTCCAGGACGCTCGGCCAGGTGTATGCAACCACCTACGGCCTGCGCCGGATCCGGGAAGGCAACCCGGTCAGCCTCAACGACATCGCCGAGGTCACCGGAGTGTCCAAACAGAATCTGTCCAGATGGAGCAGAACCCTCGTGAGTCGGGAACGGATATCCGTGGCACCCCACGAGATCGATGGCCGGATGCAGCTGATCGACGTGACGAATCCCGGTAGCGCCGGTCGGCACCTGTCGGAGATTGCGGAGATTCTCGGCTGCCTACTCGACCCGCCCAATCCCAGGAACTGATCCCGGGCCCGTCGGGATCGGTCAGTCGCCTTCGGACGCGCCGAATGCTCGCGCCTGGGCGAACGCGCGCACATCCTCCGGCCACCGCGCGACGTGGCGCGCAAACCCGGCCCGGTCATTCGCAAACAGCGCTCGCGTAGCCTCCTCGAAGCCCGGCAGGTTGCCGGCCATGGTCGCCATGAATCGGTAAGCGGCTTCCTGTGCGGCCCGTTTCTCCGTCTCCCCGCCATCCCTGCGCCGCGCTTCGTCCACGAGCCGACGCAGAGCCTGCGATGCGCCGCCGGGCTGGGCTGCCAGCCAATCCCAGTGGCGAGGCAGCAGCGTCACCTCCCGCGACACCACACCGAGCTTCGGACGTCCCCTGCCCCGCCTGCCCGCGGACGCGGCGCGATCGGAACCCTGCGGACGCGCTGTCGTCTGCTTCGAGCGCTCGCGCAGGCGCTGCAGGATCTCCACGGCGTCGCCGCGTAGATCGAGATCGATGACGTTACCGGTCGCCTCATCGAACACGTGAAGTGACTCCTCGCCGAGGTCGGCCGTGTTCGCCACCAACGCCACTTCCGCCAATGGTCCACGGGCAATACAGCGGGGGCCGATGAAGGCAACCGCCTGTTTAGACAAGAAATCTGCCACAGCGCACTCCAACTGATCTTTTTTACCCGGGCAATATTGAACCGTCAATATTACCCGGATAATAATACCCGCCCTCTCGGTAAAGGGTGTGACAGTGAAGCGTGAAGACCGGCGGGCCGCCATTACGGCCTACAAGAACCGCATCGTGCCAGCCGGCATCTATGCGATGCGCTGCGCGACCACGGGTCAGTGCTGGGTGGGGAAAGCCCTCGACATGGGCGCGGCCCGCAATCGCCTTCGTTTCACCCTGAGCCAGGGCCTCTCCCCCCACCGAAGCCTGCAGGATGCATGGCGGCGACACGGCGAGGCGAGCTTCAGCTTCGAACCGGTGGAAGCGCTCGAGGACGATCTCTCGGACTACGTACGCGAGCGCACCCTGAGCGAGCGTCTGGAACACTGGCAGGCCGCACTGCAGGCGGAGGCGATCTAGATGCCGGCACAGGCATCCCGGGTGGAGGCGAACGGGATCGAGCTCGCCTACGAGACCTTCGGATCGACGGCCGATGAGGTCGTGCTGCTGATCTCCGGGCTTGGCACGCAGATGACCCGCTGGACGGCCGAATTCTGTGAGCTTCTCGCCAGGCACGGTCATCGCGTCATTCGCTTCGACAACCGGGACACCGGTCTTTCCACCCACTTCACACAGCGAGGCGTGCCCGACTTTGCCGCGCTCGCCGCCGACGTTCAGTCGGGCCGCACCCCGGATGTTGCGTATACGCTCCAGGACATGGCGGCCGACGCGATCGG
>JASFLG010000075.1:0-11830 GCA_050118205.1 Pseudomonadales bacterium | reverse complement strand
GCCAACCCTCTGCCTCCCCGCTGCGCTGTGTCGGCCCGTTACGGGCGTCGATTTTACCCCTGGCCAGCGACAGCGGCTGAACCTCCGATGCAGCGCAGGACCTCACGTAACTCTCGCCCGCAGGACTGGTTGACGTCACCTGCGCTTTTCGCCGCACCCAAGAAGGAGACCGCCCACCCGCCCCAGTCAAGAAGCTTCGAAAACTGCGTCGTATCCTGAGGCTCCCATACGGTCTTCCTTCTTCCTTTGGTTGACAACGTCAACGTATCCTTCCATGATTAGGTTGATACTGTCAACCAAGGAGATTGTTGTCGTGAGCTATCTCAATCCACCCCCGCTAGAATGGGCTGGCCAGCGCCTCCAGGACCGTGTCGTCTTTGTCACCGGCGCCGCCAGCGGAATTGGCGCCGCGGCCGTCCGGAGATTTGCAGCAGAAGGCGCGAAGGTCGTCGCCGCCTCCCGCCGCGGCGACCGCATCGAGGCATTGGCCGCCAACCTGCGCGGGGAGGGTTTTGCCGTCGCTTCTGTCGTCTGCGACGTGCGCGACGAGGACTCTGTCGAGGCCGCGATTGCCTTCACTGTCGCTGAGTTCGGTGGACTGCACGGAGCCTTCAACAACGCCGGAGTAGGCGGTGTCCGAGCGCCATTCACCGAATTATCGGTCGACAGCTTGGATGCGACCCTTACCACTAACCTCCGGGGCGTCTTTCTCTGCATGAAGCATGAGATCCCAGCCATGCTCGCTGCCGGCGGCGGCTCCATCGTCAACACATCTTCAATCGGCGGACTCGTGGGCGGCGCGCAGAACGGGATCTATGCCGCTTCTAAGTGGGGGCTCACGGGACTCACGCGCTGTGTCGCACTGGAGTATGCGCGCCAGGGAATTCGCGCAAACTGCATCGCACCGGGCGGTACGCGATCCGAGATGTTCGATCGCTGGATTTCGACAGATGACGCCCGCGCAGCCATGGCCGACGCTTTTCCCATGAACTACATCGCCCACCCTGACGACATGGCGCGCGCAGCGCTCTATCTACTGTCGGACGAGGCACGCTGGACTACGGGCGCGGTACTACCGTGCGAAGGAGGCGCGCATGCCGGTTAGGGAGCACACGGTTGATTGCGTCAACCCTTCATCGTGTAATGGGTAATGGCACAGAACAGTAAGGCGATGATCGTCGAGGCAGCCGCGGCGCTTCTCGATGAGGGTGGTCCCGCCGCGGTGACCTTTCGCGCGGTGGGTGAGCGGGTCGGCTTGTCGCACAACGCGGCATTTAAGCTGTTTCGCGATAAGGAGTCGCTGCTTGCGGCCGTGGCGACCGCCGAACTGCTCCGCCAGGCAGCGCCGCCGCGCGGAAGACGTCAGTCGGATCCGCGGGAAGAGCTCCGACGGCGCCTCTACGGCTATGTGCGCTGGGCACTACGCCGCCCAGCGAGATTTCATCTGACCTTCGGTCGCTGGAACGGCGATCACCCTGACCTTGGCACAGCTGCCACGCGGGCACGGGAGCAGTTAGTGGACGCTGTGAGGGCGGCGCAGAACGCTGGCTTCGTGACTCCTGGCGACGCGGAACGAGTAGCTTCACTTCTGCTCGCCACGGCCCACGGTGCCGCCTCGTTGGCCCTCAACGGGCACCTCAGCCGAAAAGGTAAGGGCGCTGCCGATCCCGAGGACCTGGTTGACGAGCTGCTGGCGCTGCTGGACCCGCGCTGAAAGAAGGACATCGTTGATGCGCCTGGGCTCGTCAGCAAGGACGCCTGGAACGCCATCCTCGGGTAGATGCAGTGAGAAGCCCCAGGCAGCTTGCACCTGGATGAAGCGCGAACCGCTTCCTTTTTAGGATGAGATTGCGCAGGCTGCAGACCTCGTGTGATCGTTACCCCCGCCTGAGAATGGCTGTTGACTGGCTGATCAACAGCCGTCCCGTCGAAGGAGCGCTCTCCGTCTGTCACGGAGACTTCCACAAGCTAAACGTTTTGTGCGACGACAGCTACGAGGTCGCAGCAGTGCTCGACTGGTCTGGGGTCGCGATTGCACAACCTGAGTTCGACATCACCCAGACTGTTTTGATCTTTTGGGACACTCGCGAAGTACCTCAAGGAGGACTTCGATCCTGTCGATCACAATCAGGTCGTCACGGAATACCTTCAGGGCTACGAGAAAGAACGAGAGATAGACGTTGCTGGCCCCGTCCGCCGCCAGTGGCGGAAGAGCAACGCCGGAAGTGGTGAAACAGACCATCACCCAGCAAGGACGCGACAGGAAGGTGATGAGCGACCTGTACGCACAGATGTATCTGCGCCAACCGGAAGTGGAACAGCTCGAACCATTGGTCGATGCGGTAGGGTTCATGGCACCTGAGGTCCACCGATCGTACTTTTATCAGGAGTATCCGTCCGTCGTGATATCAGATCGCCTCGTAGAGATAGAACCCCCGGTTCTGCATCTGTTAGGCAGACAGGACAGTGTGGTGGATCCTGCAGAGCAACATCTGACCGCCGCCGGTCTTCGCCGCGGTAAGGAGATCGTGTTTGCTGAGGAGGGCCACATGTTGCCGCTGGAATCTCCGGAGCGTGCTGCTCGAGAGATATCGGCTTTTTGTCGGCACGACCTTTAAAGGCGCCGCCGGAATGAAGGACGACTCAAGATCGAAACGTCGGAGTCCGCACTGGTTCGGTCGGACGGATCGCAACGGCTTCGCGCACCGAAGTTGGATGCGCAGCCAGGGGCTACCATCGCATCTGTTGTGGGCTAGCCAGCATCAAGACCTGCGCTGATCCAGTTCCTATGAAGAAACCTCGACCTACACCTGCAAAGCCTCCTCCATAGCTGACACCATCTGGGCTAACTTCGGCGTGTCGTAGCCATAGGCCTTGTCCTACACCGAGCCGGCCTCGATGTCTGTCACCCGGAAACCTTCACTCAAATCGCTGCGGCTAGCGAGACCGATCAGTTTTCCCGCTCGCGCCTGACCAGGCCAAACTGCTTCATCCGATACGCCAGGGTGGACGGTTTCAGGCCGAGCAGCCGGGCTGCACCGTTCTCGCCCGATATCTGCCAGTCGGTTGCCCGGAGCGCCGCTGTAAGATTTCCTTTCTCCAGCGCGCGGAATTCATCCTCCGTCAGCACCTCTGCTGCTTCCGGTTCAGCTCGCACGGTCGCGACCTGAGCATCAGGCAGCACCAGGTCCAGGCGCAGACGTTTCCCCGTGGAGAGGATGACGGCACGCTCCATCAGGTTTTTGAGCTCCCGGACATTTCCCGGCCAGCTGTGCGCCTCGAGCATCGCCACCTGGTGCCTGCTGATCCGGATTTCCTCCCGTCCGAGCTCGCCGCACGCCAGGTTCACGAAGTGCTGAGCCAGCACACCAATGTCCTCCCGGCGTTCACGTAGAGCCGGCACCTCGATCGGAAACACGCTCAGCCGATAGAAGAGGTCCTCGCGGAATCTGCCCGCTTTGACCTCCTCAGCGAGGTCCCGATTGGTGGCAGCCACCACCCGGACATCGACCCGAACGGTCCTGTCGTCGCCGACGCGTTCGAATTCATGCTCCTGCAGTGCCCGCAGCAGCTTGCCCTGCTGCGTAATCGGCACTTCGCCGATCTCGTCCAGAAACAGCGTGCCACCATGGGCCAGCTGCAGACGCCCCACACGATCCTGATGAGCTCCCGTGAATGCGCCTTTCACGTGGCCGAAGAATTCGCTCTCGAACAACTCCGCAGGAATGGATGCGCAGTTCACCTTCACCAGGGGGGCGCCGGCGCGTGAGCTCTGCTCATGTATGGCACGCGCAATACCTTCCTTGCCCACACCGGACTCACCCTGAATGAGCACGCTCACGGGCGTCTGAGCAACCGCTTCGATCTGAGCGAGTGTCCGCCGCAGCGCCTCGCTCGAGCCCACGATACCCCGATATTGCATCCGGGTTCGAAGCTCGTCGCGCAGGTAGTCGCGTTCCTGTTCCAGCTGCTCCTTCAGCTCGCTGATCTGTCTGAATGCCTTTTCCCTCTCCGTTTCCAGCGCGCGTCTTACCGAGACATCCCGGAACACCACCACGGCGCCGACCACCTCGCCGCCTTCCATGATCGGCGTGCTCGTGTACTCGACCGGCACCGCTTCGCCGTTCACATGCCAGAAAACCTCATCGTCGATGGTGTGCACCTCACCGTCGCTCAGCGCCGCGTAGATAGGACACTCTTCCCGCGGATACGGGGTGCCGTCCGGATATGAGTGATGGTGAATGCCGTGAATCGGCTCGCCGATGATGTCCTTGTCGGACCAGCCCAGGATTCGGACCGCAGCGTCGTTGACGAACGTGCCGAGCCCGTCTCTGTCGATGCCATAGACCCCTTCCCCCAGTGCACCCAGGATCAGTCCGTGGGGAATCCGGGTATTGCCCTGCTCCTGCACCGTTCGCCTCCTCCCAGATAGTTGCAACCTTATCTCACAAATTATTGTGATTCTCAATTTTTCGAGAGTTCACGGAATCTCTATCTAATTGTTTTTTATGAACTTTTCTGGTTGGCACGGTAACTGCTCTCTCTGAGTCGTCTGAACAATCAGCGAAGCAGCGGAAAATGAATGAGCAACTCATCCCCCCATTCAGTGCGGAAACTGCTCGAGCCAAGGTGCAGCGCGCCGAGGACACCTGGAACACCCGGGACCCGGAAATCGTCGCACTGGCCTACTCCGAGGATTCCGAGTGGCGCAACCGCGAAGAGTCTTTCCGGGGCCGCGACGCCATCCGTGCCTTTCTGTACCGCAAGTGGCGGAAGGAACTGCACTACCGGCTGGTCAAGGAGCTCTGGGCCTACACCGGAAACCGCATCTCGGTGCGATTCGAATACGAGTGGCAGGACGCGGACTCGGGCAAGTGGTACCGGACCCACGGCAACGAGCAATGGGAGTTCAACGGCGAGGGACTCATGACCCGCCGTGACATGAGCGCGAACGACATTCCGATCTCCTCCAGCGAACGTCGCCTCGGTGTCCGGGTGGAGAAAGGCAGGGGCTGATCGTCGAGATTCGCGGGTCCCGGTTGTTCCACCTCCCCCCTCAACCGCGGCTCTCCGATGGCTGGGGACACCGAACGCAGCACATACCAGACAACACCCAGCAGAAAAAGGAACTGACATGAATACAGCAGATAACAAACACCGTTGCGGAGTTTTCACCGCACTGGTCATCACCCTGGCATTCGTCACCTCTGCCGCTCTTGCGGCGGGTGGGGAATCGCGCGCCGCCACCGCGACCAGCCCGCCGGTCAACGATGGGCTGCCCATGCCGAGATTCACTGTCACGGACGGGGGCACGGCGATCGTCATCACGGACCCGCAGAACGACTTTCTCTCTCCGCAGGGGGTCACCTGGAGCGTCGTCGGCAGGAGCATCACCGACAACCGGACCGTAGAGAACCTGGAGGCACTGTTCACTGCCGCGGACCGCACGGGAATGCCCGTCTTGGTCTCCCCTCACTACTACTTCAAACACGACCACCGGTGGCAGTTCGAAGGCACCCTGGAAACGCTGATGCACCAGATCGGCATGTTCGACCGAGCCACGGCACTCAGTCTCGACGGTTTCGAAGATTCTGGTGCCGACTGGCTGGCCTGCTACAAGCCCTACATCGACAACGGCAGAACCGTCGTCACCAGCCCTCACAAGGTGTATGGGCCGGAATCCAACGACCTCGTGCTGCAGCTGCGCAAAGCCGGGATATCCAAGGTCGTCCTCGCCGGAATGTCGTCGAACCTCTGCACCGAGTCACACATGCGTGAGCTCATCGAGCAGGGATTCCAGGTGCTCGTGGTCACCGATGCGACTGCCGGCGCGATCACAGAGCACTACGACGGATACGCGGCGTCTCTCACCAACTTCCGGATGATCGCCAGCGCCGTCGACAACACGAGCAACACCGTCCGGGCCATCAACGCTCCCTATCGGTGAGCACCAGTTCAACGATCGCGGTATCGCCGGGCAGCCCGAGAACCCGGCGGAACCACCACCGCCAGCCCGGCTGGCACCCACTCAGAAGGAAAAACTGACCATGAAAAGTCTCTCAACCAACTCAGCCATTGTCGCCATCGTGATGTGCATCTCCATGCCGGCCTTCGCCGACGACGAGTACAACGTCTCGACGGGCATCACCACCGCCGGTGTACCCCTCGGGCTGCATGGCGTCGACGCCGTGGCGCTGACGACCATCCACGACGTGTCCGAAGGTTCCCACAGCAACACGGTCGTGGTGGACGGTGTCGCCTACTACTTCGCTTCCCCGGCGTCTGCACAGCAGTTCGAGGCCGCACCGGACAGGTATCTGCCTCGGTACGGCGGGTTCTGCGCGTATGCCGTCGCGCTCGGCAAGAAATTCGACGGCGACCCGAGGTATGCGGACATCGTCGACGGCAAGCTTTACCTGTTCGTGAACGAGGAGATCTATCACAAATACAAGCAGGACAGCAGAAACATCCTCAGGAAGGCGGAACAGACCTGGCCTTCGATCCGGGACAAAGCCGTATCGGATCTGTGATCCCATGGGCGGCCGGTCGATCCGCACCGGCCGCCATACTCAGAAGACGCCTGTCGCCTCAGAACTCGGGACAGAAGTCGAAGGGACAGCAGCTCGACTTTGACGTGATGCACCGTCGACTGTCGTCCCGCACCAGCTGACCCCACTGTACCTGTCCGTTATATAGGCGAGCCCGTTCTCGTAGCCCTCTTCACCGAGCAGGAGGAGCGACTCCGGTTCCGGCTCCGCGCCACCTCCGTAGCCCTGCATCCACTGACCGTTGTACTGATCCCGGATTTCCCACGCGAGCTTGCCTTCCTCGGCGCGGCTTTCGTCCGCTTTCGACCGACCCTGAGCAACCATTGGCAGCTCGGTTCGCGATCTGATATACCGCGCTGATGACTGAAGCACGGAACTCGCTAGTCGCCTTGAAAAACCAATGGTGGCGCTCGATTACGTAGCGGCACCGTTCTCGTCTGCCGCTAATCGTATCGGCGGCAGACCATCCCACCACGCAGCTGTCTCCGGTATGCGACCAACAACCGGAGATAGGAAATGAAACCAACACTCCTCAGTGGAATTGCCCCTTCGGGCCGGCTGACCCTTGGCAACTACCTCGGCGCCATTCGGAGTTGGGTGAAGAACCAGAATAGGTACCAGTGCTTCTTTCCGCTGGTCGACCTGCACGCAATCACCGTGCGCCAGGACACTGAAACCTTCGCCGAACGCTGCCGCGACTTCGTGGCACTCTACCTGGCCTGCGGGGTGAATCCGGACACCAGCGTGGTGTTCATTCAATCCCACGTAGCAGAACACAGCGAACTCGCCTGGCTCCTTCAGTGCCACACCCAGGTTGGTGAATTGAGTCGAATGACTCAGTTCAAGGACAAGAGTCGTCGCAACAAGGGGGACATCAATGCTGGTCTGTTCGGCTATCCCGTACTAATGGCCGCAGACATTGTCCTCTACAAATCGACGCTCGTGCCCGTCGGTGAAGACCAACGACAGCACCTCGAGCTTACCCGCGACATTGTTGCTCGGTTCAACGGTCTTTATGGGCCCACCTTCCCGATCCCCGAGGCGTATGTCCCGGATTCCGGCGCACGCATCATGAGCCTCCAAGACCCGACTAAAAAGATGTCAAAGTCTGATGCTGTAGAGTCGAACATCATCGCTCTGTTGGATGATCCCGCAGACATCGCGCGAAAGGTCAAACGGTGTGTGACTGACTCCGGGAGCAAGATTGTCGTTCGCGAGGACAAACCTGGCGTTTCTAATTTGCTGAACATCCTAGCGGCGATCACCGGAAAATCGAGGGCTTCACTGGAAAACGAGTACGTGGGACAGGGCTATGGCCGATTGAAATCAGCTGTTGCTGATGCCGTTATTGCACTCGTTGAACCAATCCAAGACCGATTTAAAGAACTGCGCTCGAATGATCAGGAATTGGACGCCATGC
This sequence comes from Pseudomonadales bacterium, assembly GCA_050118205.1. GTDB lineage: Bacteria > Pseudomonadota > Gammaproteobacteria > Pseudomonadales > Azotimanducaceae > SZUA-309. The sequence continues at coordinate 3,862 of JASFLG010000075.1, read as the reverse complement.
TTACGGCTGGCGCAATTGAGGCTCGGGAAACAGCGCGGAATACACTTCGGGAAGTCCATAGCCTTCTGGGATTCATTCCGAAACCGAGCTTGGTCGAATGACTCTTGTTGGCGGAGATGCACGTATCGCCCGGGGCCGACGAGGGCGCCTGCAGAATTAGATTACGAGCGCAGGCCGAGATCGGGATGGCCAACGAGCCTTTGACTCAGTGGTCGTGCCTTGGCAAAAATGAACACCTCCGCAATGCGCAAAAATACAGATGAGTGACGCAAGGTCCAGCGCTCCAGAATTCATAACACTGGAAGAAGCAGCCGCGATGAAGACGGGAACGCGGGTGACATTTATTCCGGGTATTCCTGCGTTGTATGCAGAGGCGCTAAAGAACATCTGCTTTGTGAAGGGCGTGCCGCTCATCCGCGCTCTGCACCCCATGATGGGCGTGGACAAAGAGACCGGAGAAGACCGGCAAGCGAGACTCTACGAACTCACCAGTCAAACCAGTCTTCCCACCATGTTCCACGATGAGGAGCGGCCACGAAACGTCTGGATTGAGCAGTTGGCGCTGGCTGAACGTATCGGTGCGCCGGGTACACCAAAGCTGATACCCGATAATTTCGAACAACGCGCGGAGGTGTTGGGGCTGTGTGCGGTAGTGCTTGGCGAAGATGGGTTGGTTTGGAACATGAGAATCCTGAGCGACAGCCCGTTGGCTCGAAAGTATGGCTACAGCGAAGGGGCCTGCGCGGCCGCGCCGGGGAAAGTCGCTGAGGTGCTCAAGCTCATTGATGGCCGTCTTGCAGCTCAGGCGCAGAACGGTTCCCGTTATCTGGTCGGCGAAGCAGTGACCGCGGCCGATGTTTACTGGGCGACGATGAGCATGTGTGTGTTGGTTCCATCGCCGGAGATTATGCCGCTCACTCGGCAGAACAAGGGAATGTTGAAATACTTTGCGATGAACGGGCAGATCCCAGTCCTCGCCGAGGCGCTAACAGGGCGTATCGAGGACCATCAACGCCATATCCTGAGCACCTACTGCGAGACACCGGCTGTATTGGGTGGCGATCCTTTATAGGAAATGATGTGCAAGGCAGCGTGGAGACGTCTACTTTGTCGCTGAGAGCGGCGGCAGGATCATCGGCGTAGCGGGCATACGCGACGACAACCATCTCGCCCACGATTTCGTAGAAGCGAGTCGGCACCGCAGGTATCTCCAGACGCCTGTGGGAACTCGCCAGTGGTGAGTGTTTACGCAGAGGCAATCCCGGCTCGTTCGATCTGCGCGCATCCGCCTACGCCATACCCGTCTACCTCAAGTGGAGATTCGTGCAGACGGGACCCACCGACCAGGCGTATGGAACAACCTCCACTCCGATGAAGCTCGACATGACAGCAGGCTGAGAGGCGGCTCCTGGCCGTCGATTCAGGAGGATATGCCACACGCTGGCCAGCCGACGTTCATGTGGGTTACTTTTCCTGTCCGCACACCTTGGAGGGGGCACACGTAATGGCATGGGATTTTCAAACCGAGCCTGAGTTCCAGGAAAAGCTCGACTGGGTAGACCGCTTCTGTCGCGAGGAGGTGGAGCCGCTGGGCTACGTCTTTCCGTACGCGGTCAGGTCGAAGGATCCCAAGATCCGCGGGCTGGTCCGCGAGCTGCAGCAACAGGTCAAGGACCAGGGCCTGTGGGCCATCTTTCTGGACGAGGAGCTCGGCGGACCCGGCTTCGGCCAGCTCAAGCTCGGACTGCTCAACGAGATTATCGGTCGCTACCCTTCCGCACCGCAGATGTTCGGCGCGGCCGCGCCGGACACGGGCAACATGGAGATGCTCGCGGCCTATGGCACCGAGGAACAGAAGGCGCGGTGGCTGACGCCGATGCTGAACCAGGAGATGTTCTCAGCATACTCGATGACCGAGCCTCAGGGCGGCTCCGATCCGAACCTGTTCAAGACGCACGCGGTGCTGGACGGGGACGAGTGGGTCATCAATGGTGAGAAGTGGTTCACCAGCGCCGGCCGCGCAGCGGACATTCTGTTCGTCATGTGCACCAACGGCATGTTCGTCGTCCCGCGCGACGCGCCCGGTGTGGAGTTCATGCCGGAGCCGCGCAACCACAATCACATCCGCTACCACAATGTGCGTGTCCCGCGTGACCACCTGCTCGGGCCGGAGGACGGCGCCAAGGTGCTCGCTCAGCGGCGTCTGGGAGGGGGCCGGATCCATCACGCGATGCGTACCATCGCGCAGTGCAAGCTGGCGTTCGACATGATGTGTGAGCGGGCGCTGTCCCGCGAGTCACACGGGTCGATCATCGGCGAAAAGCAAATGGTGCAGGAGAAGATCGCCGACTCGTACGCCCAGATCCGCATGCTGCGACTGTTCGTCCTGGAGACGGCCTGGAAGATCGACAGGACCTCGACGCAGGAGGCGCGCACCGACATCGCGGCCGTCAAGTTCACGATGGCCAAGGTGCTGCGCGACGTGTCCTTCAACGCCCTGCACATTCACGGCGCTCTGGGCACGACCGACCTGACCCCGCTGCAGGCGATGTATGCCGGTGCGCCCACGATGGGCATTGCCGACGGCGTCGACGAGGTCCACAAGGCGACCGTTGCCCGCCGCGTGCTGCGGGATTACAAGCCACACGAAGGCTACTTTCCGAGCGAGTTCTACCCGTCGAAGCGCGAAGAGGCCTGGCGCAAGTTCGAGCCGAAATTTGCGGCGGACCCGGAGTTGCGCGAAAAGGCCGAGCAGTACCGCGCTTACATGGAGCGTCGTCGCTGATCCGGATGCGAGACTGTCCAACCCAGGAACGCGGATACTCGCCTCAACATACCTCCTCCGCTAGGAGACGACGAGGCCATCCGCGCTCACCCACGGCAGAATGCGGCTTCCGAAGTCGGCCCGCTGGGTCGACACGCTCCGCACATTCTCGAGCAGCGCGGCCAGGTTGCCGCTGATCATGGTCTCGGAAACGGGGAAGCGCACCTGGCCGTTCTCGATGTAGTAGCTGTTCTTGGCGATGCCGGAGAAGTCGCCCTTGTCGTTCGGCCGCCCGCCGGAGAAGCGGGTGATGAGGATGCCCCGGTCGATGGCGCCGATCATGGCGTCGAGGTCGGTGTCGCCGGCGTCCATCACCCAGCAACCGCCGCCGGTGGCGGCGCGGGCGAAGCCGGTCTTGTTGGCGCCGTACAGATCGAGCAGGTAGGAGCACAGCCGTCCGTTCTCGACGATGCTGGCGTCTTCCACCTCGAAGCCGTCCCCGGTGACGAAGTAGCCCGACGGCATGGCGCGGGGTCGTGAGTGCAGTGACACCGACGGCGCGGCCACCGACTCGCCCAGCTTGCCGTGATACAGCGAGGTGCCGGCGATGAGCGGCCCGTCGGAGATGCTCTGCAGCAGGAACCCCACGAAGTCGAGCAGGCAGTCGGGCGTGATCAGCAATGTGCCGGTGAACTTGCCGGGAACCTTCGTGGTGCGCACCTGCTCGGTGGACTGACGCATGAGGGTGTCCAGGGTCGCACACTCGGCGAGCGGCCGGTCGAGGGTCTCCCGGGTCAGCCCGGCGCCGCTGAACGACGACACCCGGTCGCCCTCCCTGGCGCTGAACATGGTCTGCACCGCGTAGCGGCTGCGGCGTGAGGTGAAGTCGACGCCGTTGGAGTTGAGGAACGTGCCGGTGGCAGCGAGGAACTCCAGGGTCGCCTGGCGGATCGTGAGGGTCGGATACTCGCGGCCGGCATGGTCGAGGAGGCCGGTGAGCCGTTCGTACATCAGGTCGGCATCCGCTGTCTCCGGCCCCCACGAGAACGTGTTCGCGGCCTGCGCCGGAGCGATGTCGTTGGCAGGATCTGCCGGTGC
>JASFLG010000074.1:0-12032 GCA_050118205.1 Pseudomonadales bacterium | reverse complement strand
GACGAGGTACCTGCCGGTACCGGAACGGACATCAACCGCTACGCCCGCGCCAGCCTGTCGTCGCCCGCGAACTGGGCGCACGACTGGAACTTCAGTTACGAGTGGCCGGCGGTGGACGCACCCGCGGGTGTGCTGCTGCTGCATGGCATGTCCGATTCACCGTACAGCCTGCGAACTCTGGCGGAGCTTCTGCACGGAAAAGGCCTTCACGTGCTTGGCTTGCGCTATCCGGGCCACGGCACCACACCCGGGAGCCTGACGGAGACGCGCTGGGAGGATATGTATGGCGCGGTCCGGCTGGCGGCGCGGCACCTTGCCGGGGAACTTGGTGGTCGATCGCTGTTCGTGGTCGGTTACTCAACGGGGGCGCCGCTTGCCGTGGAGCTGTCGCTCGAAGCGATGGAGAACGACACCGTCCCCATGCCCGCCGGGCTGGTCTTCTTTTCCCCGGCCATGGGAATCACACCCCTCGCGGCGGTCGCGCCCTGGCAGGCTCGCCTCGGCCGGCTGCTGGGTCTCGACAAGATGGAATGGAACACCATTGAGCCCGAGTACGATCCGTTCAAGTACCGTTCGTTTCCCGTCAACGCCGCCGTGCAGGTCTGGCGGTTGTCGAACCGCGTGGCCGGCGAGCTCGCATCGCATGAGGCTGACGGCACGCTTGGCCGGCTGCCGCCCATCCTGTCCTTCCAGTCGGTGGTGGACGAGACGATCGAGGCCCGAGCCCTCCTGGACGTGCTCTATCGGCGCCTGCCGGCGCGGGACGTATCGCCGGATCGCAGCCACCAGCTGGTCGTCTACGATCTGAACCGGAAAGCGGCGATGGAACCGTTGCTGGTGCGCAACCCGTCTCCGTTGCTGGAGTCGGTGATTGCGAATGCACAGCGCAGCTACGAATTCAGCGTGATCTCGAATCGGGACAGCGTGGACGGTATGGTGCGCGTTCGCACCGGGGCGCGCGGTGACAAGTTCGGGTCGGTGTGCAGGCTCGACGTCGTCTGGCCCCAGGGCGTGTACTCTCTGTCCCACATTGCGCTCCCGTTTCCGCCGACCGATGCACTCTATGGTGGCCCGGAAGCGGAAGCTCACGCCGGTATCCAGCTGGGTAATGTGGTCCTGCGTGGCGAGCCGAGCGCGCTCAAGGTGTCACCGGGGGGTCTTCTGCGCCAGTCCTACAACCCTTTCTTTGACTATCAGGTCGATCGGATTGCGCGGTTCATGGGGTTTCCAGCGCCGGCGGCGTGCTTTGCCGTGCCCGACGGGCGAGCAGGTTAGACTTCAGTCGCTCCACGTAGTCGTCCGGGAACGTCCACACCCGGATGTCGTTGACTTTCTGGGGTACGAGCCCGCGCTCCTCTCCGGAGAGAGCGCCGAGCAGGCAGGCCATGACATCGGTGCTCACCCAGGGGCTCTCGTACCAGGCGCCGTGACTGAAGCGGTAATTGCGCTGTGGCACGTTGCGCAGATCGATCAGGAACATCCGGTCGGAGTTGACGATGGCCACTACCTGTTGCCACAGCTCCGGGCTGACGTCGAGCGCGATGCCATCACCTTCGCCCACGGCACCGAGCCGGAGCTTGCGGTCCGTGATACGGGCCATGGACAGTACCGGGTCTCCCGCCGCCGCAGTGACCGTGAGCCCTTCCACCAGGGGGAAGAACCGGGGCAGCGTCGTGACGAAATCGATCAGTGGCTGGTCCGACTGGGTCAGGTAGACCTGGCCGATACGCAGCTCCTTGGGATCTGAATGGCGCTCGCTGAGCTGAGCCAGGGCGCCGCCAACTACCCGTCCACCCGCGCTGTAGGCGAGCAGGTTGATTTTCGTAGCGACGGAATGGCCGGCGAGGATCTCGATCAAGTAGGCCAGATCGGTCGCGGCCGCGTCGGCGCGTCGTTTGTCGCGGCCGTAGCCCCAGATGCTGCCGGGTGATGGCCAGGCGAATGCCAGCACCATGGCGTTGTCACCCGTGAAGTACTGGAACTGGGCCGCCTGTGCGACCGACCAGTAGTAGGTGTTGTTGGCTCCGTGCACGTAGATGGTCAGCTCCCTGATGGGATTCGACTGGATGTATCGGTTCAGCGCGTCGATGTACGGCCGCATCCCCTCCGGAAGTGCCTCGGGAGTGGCGTCGAGCGTCGATGGCCGGTCGATGGTGCTGAGTGTGTGGCTGTCGAGCAGGTGCCACGCGAACTTCTCTGTCCTTTCTGCGGTTGTCGACTGTCTGATCAGCTCGAAGAGGTTGAGGTTTTCCTCGCCGATCCGAACCTCCGCATAGCCGAGGCGCAGCCGTTTGCCGGGCCTGCCGGTGAAGAAGGTTCTGCCGTCATCATCTGCTTCCCGGGTGGTGGCAAACAGCACGTCCACCGCATTGCTCGTCATCGGCTCCGGGTTCATCTCGAACAGGTTGAACTGCTCGTCTTTCAGAACCTCGGGTGTCGGCATGAGCATGAGCTGCGACTGACAGGCGCCAAGCAGGAGGAGGCTTGCGATGATCAGTGGCAGGTGTCGTCGTCCTGGCTCGCGTCGGCTCACCAGGCCGCGGCCCGTCGCCGATACAGATAGGAGTTGGGAGGTCATCGTTGCGGATCGGGAATGTCAGCGGTGCATGCAACCGTCCGGGTTGAAGACCCGTTCGGTCGATGCGGGAAACCGCTCGAGCATCGCTGCGGGGCGTATGGGTCTCGGGACGAGATCGCCGCCGCAGTTGGGACAGATCCCGCCGAGCTTTGCGGTGGCACAGGGGACGCAGAACGTGCACTCGAAGCTGCAGATTCGAGCGTCGCTCTCCGGAGGCAGATCCACGTCGCAACACTCGCAGCCGGGTTTCAACAACAGCATGGCCATTCTCGAGAAGATGTACGAGCCGAAGATTAACAGTCGCGCCGATAGGTCGTTAACCCCATATGGATCAATTCGTTACGGGAGTTTCCGTGGCTACCGCGCGGGGGTATAGATAGATCCCGCGGAAAAAACACTCAGGCGGGGCTCGGCTCCTGTTTAGGTCCGAAGTGCGTGCCTAAGCGACACCGCATGTTGCACTGCACGAGGCAAGCTTCGGCCAATAGAGGTCATTCCGCTATCGATAGCAGATCACCTTGGCAGGATTCAGATTGCGAGCTCATGCGAACATAATCTGGATGGTGCACCAGAACTCGCTTAGTCTGTTTTAGCAGAGGAGATCAGCGACTCGTAAGCGCGCACGAAATCGCGATCAAACGTCGGGCGTTCTCTACGCCACCATTCCTTCGTGTGCGACGCGGTGCTCTGACCCATCAGGACCTGTTCGTAGTCACGCCACACTTCATCAGATATGAGGCCTTTTCGGTGCTGGAAGAAGATGTTCTGAATTCCACGGAATGTTGCTCGGCTAAAAAAGGCTAACTGGGTTTCCTCGGTTGGTGAGAGGGCCTCTCCTATACGCGACTTTGAGAATGCTGCTGCAAGCGCGACATTCTGGGCCGGTGCCAGCAAGCGTTCTTGAGTGGCATCCGACACCGCCTGATTGGTTGCGGCCTCAAGTGCGCGAGAGTTACGGCGTAGCTGTGACGCAAGGTAGAATAAGGTGACGATGACGCCGATCGCCCCTAGAAACTCTGCGGTCGCGCCAATTGCATCCCAGTTCATCTTTCTCTCTCTTTTGCGGAAGAGGAGATGCTAGCCTATTTCATTCCCCTGAACGTCTGTTCTGGGTCGGAACCGGTCTAAATACGCAAGCGCACAAAATGACCGGTTCTGGTATCCGGACATCCGCTAGTCAGGTCTGGTACAGGGCGGAATTGAAGCGGTATGGCGGGTTCTAGGATTCTGCGCCGGCCACGAACGCCTTCAGGAACGGGACGCGGACCCTCAGCGCAGGTGCGAACAGGTCGTGAGAATGGCGGCCGCAAACAGTGCGATGACTGGCAAGTAAAACCAAGAACGCCCCCTTTCGCTCTCTACCTTCACCCGAGCAAGAAGCGTCTCGATCGGCTGTCCCCTCGGTATGCGAGGGGGCGTGGTTTGCCTTGGCCGTTCGCGCGGTGCCTTCATGCACTGAGTTTATCTTACGGTCGGCCGCAATGCCCCGCTGAGGCCATTCCTGATTGGTGACTACTGCACTTGCAGGCATGCGGGGCAGGATTGAACATCACTGATAGGGAAGGCTGTGGCAAAGAAGACGCCTCGGGTTCTCGTGAGAACCTAGCTGACCAAGCGCGCCGGTCAAGTTGATCTTGATGCAAAGATGGCGCTTCGACCAAGTGGAAATGGAACCCGAAGGAATCCAGGCAAATCTAAATCAGCTAGTTCAATGGCTACATCGTCAAGGACGACCAGCCTCTGAACCACTTCGCCCAGAAAGTGCGGACTGGGTCTCTGTTTGAGGCCGTTTTTCATTTTCGTTACAGCCTGGTCACGTACGTTTGGGTAGATGTGCTCCTCGCCGTCGCACCCCTGGCGGAAGCACGTCCCGTCGTTTCGATCTGCTACGGAGAAGAAGAATGTCGCCCGACCAAGAGCTTGAACAGCTGCTGAAAATACTCATCGACCGGTTTGGCGCTAAGAGATCCCTAGGCGAGATCTACGCAACTACCTATGCCTTCCGCGTTGCGCGCGAAGGACGGATTGTCAGCTTGAGCGAAGTGTCCGAGTACACCGGGATCTCGATGAAGAACCTCTCGCGTTGGGCCAGAGACGCCGTCCAAAGGGATCTCCTGAAGGTTCGTGAGCGTCCAGACGATCGACGCGTCAAAGACTTTGCCGCCGTCGACTTCGCCGAATCCTGTCGGCATCTCCCGGCGGTTGCAGCGGTCTTTGGGGTGGAAGTGGATCCTTCTTGGATGGATCGGTTGCCGCGAGGTAACCCATCGGCGAGTTGCCGATAACTCACCAGATGGCTACATCATTCCGACAAGCATTCGCCAACTGCTCAGGCTTTCGCTGTCAGAATTCGCGCCCATGGATCAGGCAGCGGTTACAGCGGACCCCTTCTCAGCCTACATCGGCCGGCGAGTCTTACTCCGTCACGCGCCCGTCGAGATCGTACGCACAGAAGTCCGTTGTCGCCGCGTCTGCTTCATCGGGAAAGATGCAAGCGGCCAGGAAGTATTCCTTCCACTTGACCTAGTTCTGGAAGAACTGATCGATGAAGAATCCCCCCTTACGCGCGTCCTCGAGAGCGACTGAGGCACCCTGATCCTGCGTCCGGGGACCGGACGTACCGCCTGGGAACCCCGCTCCGGCGGGGTTTTCTTTTCCCGAAAGCGGACATGTAGTCCTGCGGCTTCAGACGGCAAAGAACGGCCAGAAGCAGCCGCCGGGGCGCAATGTTCGTATGTCCGCTTTCAGGTGATGGGGTACATGGTCAGCCTGGGAAGCTGATGTTCTACCATTGAACTATACCTGCAACTCAGGAAGTTACGTCTCACTTGGGCTCAGCTGAGCATAAAAGTGGGAGTACGGTGACTCTAAGCGATTCCGGGGCTCGCAGAGATGAATGCGTTGATCACGGCGAGTACCAGATCGGCGACGTGTAGGCACGCTCCTGCTGGACCATCACGGCGTCGTCGGGCAGGTCGAGCGGCCGATAGAACGCCTCATCGTAGGCCAGCCATGAGGGCGTCGGGATCTCCAGCACCCTGACGTAGTAGTAGGCGCGCTGCGCCGGGTCGAACTCGGGGTCGACCCAGTAGCCGCCGAGCACCGCCGCGCCGATGGTGTTGGCGTAGCTGGCGCCATCCACTGTGCTGCCGACGGGGGGCAATTTGCCTTCTGAGTCCGGTTTACGCTCGCCCGACCAGGCCGCGTCGAAGACCTTCGTCTTCGGTTCTCCGTCGGCGTCGACCCAGCCCTTAACCACCTGGATGCGGTCGAGATTTGCGCCATCCGGGTCGCGCAGCGCACGAATCAGGAATGTAGGCGCCGCACCTTCGGGCCCAGCGAAAAGATCGCCCCCCATCGGCACGCCACGGTCATATCCCGTCGCGGCGAAGTCGGGGCGGTGCACTTCTTCGGCTTCGAAATCCCAGCCGGCAAAGACTCGCACCGTGATCCGCGAGCCGGTCGTGGCATAGACTTCCTTGCGCTTGAACGCATCCCAGATCGCCTCGCGGGTGTTCTCACGCGCCCATGCAGCGGCCAGACCCGAGGCCAGCGTCTCGTAATGACGGATCGCAATATTCTCGCCGAGAATGACGGGCTGGACGATGAAATCCTCATAGCGATTGGCGCCAGTGCCGGGCTCGACGATGCTCGCCTTGCCGAAGTAGTTGTCCTCGCGCGTCGTGGCGAGCGACGTATGGCTGTCCGTGGATCCGATCAGGCCGAACTTGAACGGGTTGGCGCCGATCTTTTTCTCGTACGCGAGGCCGCGAGCCAGTGCCTGGCGCGCGTACTCGCGCGGCAGCATGTCCGGGGTCTTGAACTCGGTGCCGAAATTGCCGCGGTCCCACCTGTAGTAGTCGGCGAACTCGTCGTTCGGGCTGAGCAGCGGGTGGGTTTCCCCGTCACCCTTCATCTGGGTGACCTCGTAGAGCGGCTCCCAGCGCATGCGGCGCTCCGCGTAGTCGATGTCGATCCGTTTGCCGTTCATGCGCTTGTCGTCGAACATCAACCCGTTGGACAGGTTGCCGTTGTGAGGGAAAGCCATCACCTGGCCGCCAGTGCGCTCCTCGTAGGCTTCCATCCAATTCCACAAGTCCTCGGGATCGCTGCTGTCGTAGGTCGAAAAAGGCACGAGGTCCTCGACCTTGTCCCCATCATCACGGAACATTACGACCCGGTGCAGGTTGTTTGCGTCCGGACCCGACGACCACTCGAAGCCGTGGATTGCCGAGAAGACGCCGGGCTCGTTGAACCGCTCGGCGCTGTCGACGATCCGATTCCACATGGTGCGCTGGAGATTATCGTCGCCGATCATGTCGGTGGCAGCATTGAGCGCCGCCCCCCATTCGACATAGGCCGCTATGGGATCGCCTTCCTTGACGAGGTCATGCAACTTTCGACCCCACTCATTCGCGAGCAGGCCCGGATTCGACTCCGCGATCATCGGGGCGAGGCCAAGATTCTCTGCATGGTCCGCAACGACGAGGAAATCGAGCGGCCGGACGAGCTGCGCGTATTCCCCCGCCGAGGCGCGTACTTTCTCGCCGCGAGCGAAGCGATACGCTTCATCGGGGCCAAGCGTATTACCTATCATGCCCGCATCGGTCGAGTAAGAGGTGTGCAGGTGCGTGTCGCCCCAGAACACGCGATTCGGATAGGACTGGTCCAGGTACGGCGAGTAGTGTCGTTCGCCGAGTGCTACGTCCTTCTCCGCGATCGCTATGTCACCGAGATAACCCTGCGCAACAGCCGCGCCCGCGAAGAGAAGGGCCGCAACTGCAAGCGAATTACGCCAGATCTGATGCGCCATTGTTTTACCGAGTTTGCATACGGATTCGATAATAACCGAATCCGTTCGAATATCGGCAACTTCCATGCAGGCCCACTCCGGACGCGCTGGAGGATCCCGGAAAACGGACACTCCCGGCCACAACCTAATCATTTCAGGATAAGCCTCCACTCAAAGAGCCTCGTCAGCTGTTGCCAGACTCCTCAAGCATTCGGGTAGAAAGCATGTGTGAACGCGCGGCAAATCATTGCTAATGAATTGCCGATCCATTCGCCCTCTGAGTTTGTTATCAAAACTCAATGTTTCTGTGACAAAGCCGTGACCTCTATCAGCGACTATTGATCAAGCACTGAAGTGCTGTCCTGTTTAAGGGTTCAACATAGATCGTTTGAACAACAATGGAGGTTCAACATGCGAAAAAAGACCCTGTTTCTGGCTGTTGCAGTCTTGTTTGCTTCATCCGCCGGGGTGGTCATGGCAAAGACAACAGCTCCGCCAGGTGCTGTATACACAATGACCAATTCACTTGTAGGCAATGAAGTGCTGCTGTTCGACCGCTCAGCAGACGGGTCACTATCTCCTGCCAGGGCATTTGAGACAGGCTGGCTTGGGACTGGCGGCGGGCTCGGCAACCAGGGAGGAGTTCTTCTGACTTCTGACAGTCAATGGTTGTACGTCGTGAACGCCGGAAGCAATACGATATCGATTTTTAAAGTCATGCCAGGGCATCTGCAACTCGTGGGCTCCGTTGATTCAGGAGGAATGCAGCCGGTCAGCCTCACTGTCGACGGGGACCTGCTTTATGTGCTGAATGCGGGAGGAGCCGTAGGGGATGTGGACAACATCACCGGTTTTGTGATCGAGCCTGATGGGATGCTGCAACCACTGGAAGGTTCAACACGGCCTCTGAGTGCACCGAACACTTCGCCCGCTCAGATCGGATTTAGCACCGATGGTAATGTGCTGGTGGTGGCTGAAAAGGATACGTCTAAGATCGACACCTATGTCGTCGATGACGACGGACGTGCGGGGCCCCCCACAGTGTATGACTCAGCGGGAACCGTGCCGTTTGGCTTTGCCTTCGGCAAACGAAATCTGCTGTACGTCTCTGAGGCCGGCACCAGTTCAGCCTCGTCATATAAGGTCTATCCGAATGGTGATCTTGAGGTGATAAGTCCTGTAATCGAGAATTTCCAGGCCGGCGTCTGCTGGCTGGTGGTTACGAAAAATGGTCGCTACGCATACACCACCAATGCCGGGACCGGCAACATTTCGCTCTTCGATATCGACAGAGACGGTACCATTTCTTATGACGTCAACGCTGACGCGATTGGTGGCGTCATTGACGAAGCGCTCACCAACAACAGCCGTTATCTTTATGCGTTGAGTTCAGGAGCTCAAAAGATTTTCGGTTTTCAGGTGGGCTCCGACGGTAAGCTCACGAAAGTCGAGGAAATCGATCTCGCTACTGGCGCGAACGGATTGGCCGCAAAGTGATTGATTGAGTCTTCCTCATTTGAGTGAGCAAAAGCCTCCCCCCATTCAGAACTTCAACAGTTCACACGGGGGGAGCCTTTCTAAAGTGCTCGGGAGTAGCAGACTGGTTTTGCCCGGGTTTGGGGAGCAGTTTTGTTTAGAGTGACTTGCTCACTGCGACGCCAAGTTAGCCATGGGCTTCAAGAGTCTGGATTCTAGGCGCCCGGAAGGGGTCAGAAGCGGTCCTCGAACGTTTCCGCGGCAACGCCGGCTTCCGCCAACAGAAGACATCTGCGGAGGGACACGAACGTCCAATCGATTGCCTGCAAGGTGGGTACGCTTTTTTGACACCACCACTGCGCATCGGGTATCTGCGACACCCCGAACCAGGGCAGCAGCAGAATCACTATGACCCTACCTTCCGATCACCAAGTTTCGGGCGGGTTGTTGTCCTTATACCCCGTCCCTGCGTGTGGCAATCCGCGAAATGTCGCGCTACCTTTGCGTCAACGTCAACGTCAACGTCAACGTCAACGTCAACGTCAACGTCAACGTCAACGTCGGCACGGTGACGGGCTGAGCACTCGAACTGGAATGAGCTCACTGTGAAGAAGGAACTCTCATCCGTATTGGCCATCATGCTGGCATGCGTTTTACCGGGCCTGGCCATGAGTTCCCTTGCGCAAACAGAGGATGCGACCGGTTCATCCGAACTGGAGGCGGTCATTGACGTCATCCGCGATGCCTACAACGAGGCACAAAAGGCGCTGAAACAACTTCCCCAGGAGCGCTTCGAAACCGAATCGGTATTGGAAAAGGCTGACTACGACAGCGATGCGCTGGTGGCGTGGTTCGAGCAGAACACGCGCTGGGTGCCCTACCGCGGCGTGTTGCGTGGCGCCGACGGCGTGTTGCTGGATGGCACGGGTAACAGTCTCGACCGCAGCCTGCTACTCGCAAGACTGCTGAATGACGCCGGCTACGATGCGCGGCTGGTTAGGGGACGGCTTTCTGCGGAGGCGGTCGAGGCCGTGTTGTCCCGGGCTTCCGCGAGCGTCGAGGTTGCCAGGCCCAAAGAGCCGCTCTTTGTCGACCAGGTGGTCACGGCTGCGCAACGCGCGCCGAGCGAAGCGAGTGTGCTCGCGGAGCTGGTCGGCACTTTGCCGGAACGCACTGATCCGGAACTCGGAGAATCGGTAGCCGACCACTGGTGGGTAGAAGCGGAGCTCGACGAGGGTTGGACCACGATCGACCCCCTGCTGAGCGGCCCGCTGGCGTCAATGCGCCCCGCGGTGCTCGAGCGACTCGCCCCGGAATCGTTGCCGGATGCGCTGTTTCACCAGGTAACGCTCCGCGTCGTGATCGAACGGTGGGAATCCGGCAAAGTGATCGAAGAAATACCACTCGAACACGTGCTACGGACAGCGGATGCGGCCTATCACGATTACGAGCTGCAGTTTTCTCCGTACCACTTCGTGCCGGCACCCGACGGATCGACGGCAGTCGACGAGGCGCAAGCCATTGCCGAAACCGCCGAGGAGTGGCTACCCGTGCTGCGACATGGGAGCAGCATCATTCAGCAACAGGGATTCGATCGGGAGGGTCATCTCGAGCGCAACCCCGGTCGGTTCGCCACCGTGCGCAAGGCCGAACAGGGCACCGCGGCGCTACAGGCATTGGGAGGCTCCGACGAAGGTGAACCAGCCCACCTGACGGCGCTGTGGCTGGAGTACCAGGTCGACGTGCCGGGGCGTGAGCCCAGCGTCGTGCGTCGGGAGATCTTCGACCTCATAGGGCCGTCTCGTCGCAGGAGCGGAGCGATCGCGAACCTGTCACTGAATTCGACAGCCTTTCGCGAGCGCGGCCGATTGCTGCTCGGTGCTCACCGCGTCGTCGTCCTCGGAGCCATGCTGCCACCTGTCGCGCTCAGAAAGGCCGCCAACGAATACTGGGCGAATCACGGTCCGCAGATCGCCGGCATCGTGCGGCTGGCAAACGGCAGCGAGGACGACGAGGTGCTGCAGCGGGCATACGCTCAGCCGCTCATTTCACTCGATCTGCTGGGGCTGGCGACGGCAAGGCACTCACAGTCCGCGCACCGCTCGTCGATCTACCTCGAAAGTCCGAACATTCTGACATCGCACTTCATGGTTGAGCTCGAGGAACCCTACTCAGTCGGGCACGCCTACGATATCGTCATCAACGAGGTCGGTGTTACGGCGAACACCTCTCTGGCGCCCGGACGGGTTCGACTCGAGCAGGGGATGCTGGATACGATCCTGGAAGCGACTATGTCGGAGCCGGACCACAGGTCCGGGAATACCGCCGAGCTGTTCGCATCGCGCGGCGATGCAACAGGCGCCTGGCAGCGCGTGGATACCGACGCGCGGGGACTGGCGCTGCCGGGTGCGGCACAGGCGCGAGTCGCAGATGCTCTCGATAGGGGCCTTATCGTAGTGGCGCCCGGCCGACTCGAGCGCGAGCAGGAACCGGCATGGTGGGAAATCGATCCGGTGACCGGCACCACACTGGGTATCGGATCCAGAGGCTGGGGTGCGTCGGCGGTATCGGACGTGACGATGCGCGGTATCGGAACCGGGGCCGCCAGACAAGGTGCGAAGAAGATCGGCTTCAAGATCGCATGCAGCCAGGTTGCTGCAGACCTGGCTGCCGCGGGGTTCATACGGGTACTCGGAACCGGAAGCAATCCCGTCGTGCTGTTGTCACCGGAGGCGTTGAGGATGTTCATTCAATATGGCTGTAAATTCTGAGCGAATGTCGCGGTAGAAACCCTGGCGGTGTCGATCTCAAATGCGCCGCCGAGTGGCACGTCTTTCCACAAGCATCTCCCGATGGACGGAAGCTGGCCTTCTCGGTGATGCCGTTCCAGGGCGATGCCTGGCTGTTGCATGGCATCGCGGCTCAGACTCCGTGAGGTTGCGCGCATTCGTTCGGTGCCCTGCGTGAGCCGTGCTCAGGATCTACAGAAATGTCTCCACCTGCCGAACCCGAGAAGCCGATGATCAGCAGACTGGGTCCTGAGCATGCAGCGCTTATCATTGACTGTTTCCGTCGGGTGTACGGGGAGAGCTATGCGAACGAGCTGTTCTACGACGTAGAGGGCCTGGCCGGGGCGCTCTCCGATGGCCGGATCGGCAGCGTCGGTGCGCTCACCGAGTCCGGAAC
>JASFLG010000073.1:0-12215 GCA_050118205.1 Pseudomonadales bacterium | reverse complement strand
CATGCGCGGGCGAACGGAAGATCCAGGTACGAACGGAGAGGACATATGAGCACACCGGTCGAGGCGGCGCAGGCGCTGGGGGACGTGGTTCGAGCCCACGCGGACGAAGCGGAAGAGCGGCGACGCCTGCCCGAGCCGGTGGCGGAGGCGTTCGCGGCGAGCGGTCTCTACCGGATCGCCGCACCTCCTGAGCTGTCCGGGCTGGATGCGGATCCCATGACGCAGATGGCCGTGATCGAGACGGTGTCGCGGTTCGACGGCAGCGCCGGCTGGAACCTGATGATCGGCATCGAGACCTTCGGCCTGCTGGCTCCCGGCTGCGTTGCCTGCCGGAGTCTGATCGAGGACCCGATGGTGGTGATGGCGAGCTCCACCGCGGCGGTGGGCCGCGCGGTCCGGGAAGGGGACGGCTACCGGGTGAACGGTCGCTGGCAGTTCGTCTCCGGCTGTCACAACGCGGCCGTGTTCGGCGCGACGGTTCGCCTCTACGAGGGTGACGAGCCGGTGAGCTCGAATGTTTACGCGATCGTGGCCGAGCCGGATTTCCGGATCGAAGACACCTGGCACGTCGGCGGCCTGCGTGGCTCAGGCTCCCACGACGTGACCGTCGACGACGTGTGGGTGCCGGAGGGCCACATCGTGGCACCGCTCGGGGGCGCCGAGGCGCGCAGCGCTCAGCTTCGCTTTCCGCTCGGTTCGCGGCTGGCGTTCAACAAGGTGGCGGTTGCCCTGGGGATCGCCCGCGCCGGTATCGACGCCTTCGTGGCGCTGGCGTCCGGCAAGGTGCCGCGGTTCACCAGCACCTCGCTGCGGGAGCGGCCCGCCTCGCAGCGCGCGATCGCGGAAGCGGAGGCGCGCGTGCGTGGAGGGCGTGCGCTCGTCCATGAGCTGCTCGGCAGGATGTGGGAGCAGGTATGCTCGGGCGCCCACATTACCACCGAGGAGCGGGCGCTGTTTCAGATCGCGTGCTCGGACGCGGTTCGCGGCTGCGTACAGGCGGTGGATGCGATCTGCGATGCCGCCGGCACGACCGCCAACCAGCAGGAACACCCGCTCGAACGGATCGGGCGGGATATCCGCGTCGTTCGTCAGCATGTCACCGTAGCGAGTCACCAGATGGACGACGCGGGCAGGGTGCTGCTCGGGTTGCCGCCTCAGGGTCTGATGCTCGCCGGTGCGCGCGGCTGATGGCCATCAGCGGGACCCCGTAGCCGCTCAACTCGCGCGTGGTGGGGATGCCAACTGTGTCCCAGGGCACAGTTCTGTCACTCCGCCTGCGCGAAAATCGACCGATGAACTCGCAGGGGGGCACCTGCATGCGGCCATCGCGCACGATCATGGCGCTTCTTCTCTGCCTCGGCAGCGCACCGGTGCTGGCTCACGAGGACATGGCTTTCGAGTGCACGGCACCGGTACGCCCGGCGGATGATCAGAACGACCAGCTCTGGCAGACCTTTCTGGCGGAGATCGACACCTTTCAGAGTTGCGTCACCGAGTACGCGGACCGACAGCAGGCGGCCGCGGACGAGCACCAGCGGGCGGCGTTCGCGGCTGTGGACGCCTGGAACGAATTCGTGCGTACGTCGCTCAACGCGCCCGAGGATTTTCCCTGGCCGCCCGACAAGGGCCGCTGACCGCCCGTACGGGCTGGAGATCGCGGTCAACGGGTAGATCGAGCCCGTGGCGGTGCTCGGATGGCAGTTCGGAAGGCCGGGCAGGGGGGGTAGTTGTCATCGGGCGGCGAAGATGGAATGATCCGCGCCCGCCGCGGTCCTTACCGCGGTTTTTCTTTCCCCCAAAAGGAGTTTGATGCATGACATTCTGCAGATTGCCCATCGCCGTGCTGCTGCTCTGCCCGGTGCTGGCCTTTGCCGCCCAGCCGCCCGCGGAGATCCGCTACGACTACGTGGACGTCGGGGTGACGTTCGGCGAGGTGGATACTGTTGGCAACGACATCGATTTCTCGTCCTTCGATGTGGCGGGTTCCTGGGACATCCACAAGAACATCGCGCTCATCGGCCGGATTGGTGTCGGCGAGATCGACGTCCCGGGCGATATCGATACCTCGGAGGTCAGCTTCGGGATCAATCCCCACTTCCCTCTCACGGACAAGATCGACCTGATCATCCCGGTGGCCATCGAGTGGGCCGACTACGACGGCAGGGGCTTCTCCGACGACGACACGGGCTACTCCATCGGGGTAGGCATCCGTGCGCTGCCCAACCCGCAGTGGGAGTTCAGCGGCGGCTTCCGGCATGTGGACATCTTCGACAACACCGAGCAGAGCGTCCTCGGCAGCGCCCGCTGGCACATCAACGAGCTGTTCTCGCTGTCCGTTGGCGCAGAGTTTGGCGACGATACCTCCGCCGTCCGCTTCGGAGGCCGATTCTCTTTCTGAGGGCGGTCCTTCCGGCTTCAGAACGGGCCCTGACGGGCCCGTTCTCGTTTCCGGCTCCGCTCAGCCGTCCATCCACTCCCTGCGCAGCTTCCGGGCAGGCTCGAACTCAGGATGGAAACCGAGCACGTCCTCCAGAAGGTTGCGCGCCAGGTAGTCGTCACCGGCGGCGTGGGCGGCCTGGGCTTCCTCGACCAGCCTCTCGGCGCTCAGATACATCAGATGCAGCCCGGCTTCGTTGCCGGGGTCCATGTGGAGCACCTCGGTCAGTCGCGACACCGCGTTGTCGTGCACGGGCGTGACGATGTGGTCGGCGTCATACAGCACCTGAGCCTCGTCGAGGAGCACGCCGATCCGGGCCGCCTGGGCGTCCGTCAGGGCGGGAGTGGTCGGTGGCGTGTCGGTGGCCATCTCTGCTGTCGGTGGCGCCCCGGCCGTTGCCGTTTGCGGTTCTGCGGGAGAAGCGGGGGTCTCATCGCTGGAAACCGGCGTGGCCACGGATCCGTTCTGCTCGATCGGGGCCGGTTGATCAGCCTGGGGTTCCCCCATCGCGGCAGGCTCGGTGGTCTCCGGGACGGGTGGCGTGGCAATCATCGGGTGCCCGGGTTCCGGGGCTGCCGCGGAGGCGTCGATGGCGACGCCCTCCGGCCGCCGCTCGCCCATGAACAGTACCATCGGCGCAGCCAGCAATGCGGCTGCCAGGATGCCGCCGAGCACGGCGAGTGTCGGCCATCGCCGGGATTCCGTCTCGATACCCGGCGTCTGACGTGTCTCGCCGGTTGCGCCTGCAGGCGCGTCGACCGCGTTCCGGTTGCGCCCGGTCGGTGGGGTCGCCGGAGCGCGAATCTCCTCGACCTCCGTTCTCACGCGCTCGCCGTCTCCCGATGCTTCGGGGTCGGCTCCGGCTTGTGCAGGGGCACGAATCGGCGTCGGTCCACTCACGGGCTCACGCAGCGTGGGGATGGCTTCGTCGGGGATGTCGTGATCGCACTGCAGCAGGCCGTCGTCGGAGCCCGTGCTCAGGGGCTCATCGAGAATCGCCACGAGCTCGTCGGTCGGCGCGCCGCCGGCATCCGGTTGCCAGGTCAGGGCCTGCTGCTCGATGAGGGTGATCGGCTCGGAAACCCGGGACAGGGCGACCGCCGGCGGCGTGGTCTCGACGAGGTCGACCGTCCGATCCGGCTCGATCCTTTGTCCGGCACGGAAGTCCGGGGCCAGAAGCAGGGCGCCGTTGGGAAAGTTGACGCGCACGGCGGTCCCGGGGAGGAACGTCATGTGCTGCAGCGGCGGGCCGCCGGTCTCCGAGAACGTCAGGTCCATGGCCGTGGCCTGCAGCGTGAGCTCGTGCCCGTCGGTGCTGACTTTGAGCAGCGAATCCTCACGAGCGGGGCTCAGGACGATGTCTCCCGCTTCGTCCTCGCCGACATACAGATCCTGGGCGAGGCGCAACATCAGGTCGCCGTCGCAGGCGATCAGATACCAGGCAGCAGGCGGCCGCAAAGTATCGGGTTCCGACAACATCAGTTATGTCCGGGTCTGGGGCCCTGAAACTGGAAACGTAACACAGCTGGCGGGCCACACTGAAATCGTCCCGACTACGGTACGGTTCCGCGTCAATCCCGTGGCGTGTGGGCGTTTTAAGGGTACAGTTGTCCGTCCAGCAATGGGCAGGAGACGATGCCAATGGCGAACGGGAGCGGTGCGGAGACCACCAGGGCACCGAGCAAGACAAGAAAAGTGCGGACATTCTGTCGGGTGTGCGAACCGGCCTGCGGCATGATTGCCTCCGTGCGCGACGGTGAGCTGGTCGGGCTGGAAGCAGACGAGTCGCACCCCGTCTCCAGGGGCTTCGTCTGTAACAAGGGGATCTACGGGGCAGAGGTGCACAACGACCCGGATCGCCTGGCCTACCCGATGAAGCGGGTAGCGCCGGGCCGGTTCGAGCGGATCGGCTGGGACCAGGCGGCCGCCGAGATCGCCGAACGGCTCAGAGACATTCAGGCGCGTCATGGCGCCACGGCGGTAGCGAGCTACACCGGGAACCCTACGGCGTTCAACACGCTTTACGGCCCGTCCTTCGGCAGCTTCATGCGGCAGCTCGGCGCACGTTACCACTTCAGCTCGGGCACCCAGGATTGCGCGAACAAGTTTGCGGCGAGCGAGGCCGTGTTCGGGACCCGTACGCTGCATCCCCTGCCGGACATCGACCACTCGGATTTCATCCTAATCGTCGGCGAGAATCCGGCGGTGAGCCACATGTCCTTCGTTTCCATCCCGAATCCCATGGCGCACCTCAAAGCGGCCGTGGGGCGCGGCGCACGGGTGCTGTACGTCAATCCGCGTCGGATCGAATCCGCGACCATCGCCGGCGACGTGCTCAAGATCCGTCCGGACACGGACGTCTACCTGTTTGCGGCGCTCATCCACGAGATCGACCGGACCGTGGGTTTTCACCCGTCGGCGGCCGCGCGGGGTGAGCGGCTCGACGCGCTTCGGGCATTCGTCTCCCGCTATCCCGCGGAGCGGGTGGCGGATGTGACGGGGATCGACGCCGAGACGATTCGAGGCCTGGCGCGGGATTTCGCCACGGCGCCGAGCGCGTGTGCGCACATGTCCACGGGCGTCAACATGGGGCGGCAGGGAACCCTTGCCTACTGGTTGCTGCACATGCTCGTGCTCGTCACGGGGAATCTGGGACGCCGTGGCGGCAACTTCTACTCCCTGGGCTTCTACGAGCGCAGCACCTCTGCGGGAAGGGCCGTGCCCGAAGGCTTTCTCTCGACCCCGTTCGGTGAGGTCAGGAAACCGGGCGGCGTCGGCATCAACCTCCCGGGTAACCTGCTGGCGAGCTACGTCACCGACCACGAGGAGCCGGTCCGTGCGCTGTTCGTGAGCTCGGGTAATCCCGTGCTCTCCATCGGTGGTGAGGACCACATGCGCCGAGCCATGGAGTCCCTCGAGCTTCTGGTCTGCGTGGACATCTACCGCAACGCCACGGGTGAGTATGCCGACTATCTTCTGCCGGCTGCGGGCGCGTTCGAGCGGGAGGACATCAACTTCGCCGGGA
The DNA here is from genome assembly GCA_050118205.1 of Pseudomonadales bacterium. Classification (GTDB taxonomy): domain Bacteria; phylum Pseudomonadota; class Gammaproteobacteria; order Pseudomonadales; family Azotimanducaceae; genus SZUA-309. The sequence goes on along the minus strand of JASFLG010000073.1, from coordinate 6,753 downwards.
TCGGGCTGCAGTTCGAGCCGTCGGTGCAGTTCACGGAGGCGGTGGTGCCGCCGGCATTCGAGCGCCGCCCGGACTGGTGGATCTACGAGCGTCTCTGTCAGGCCATGGGCTTCGAGTCGGTCCTCGACGGCGTGCCCGAAGGAGAGCTGCCGGACATGTGGGGGCGGGTGAACGCCATGCTGAGATCCCGTGGTCACGACATGGCGGAGCTCAGGCGGGAGCAGATCATCGTTTTCGAGCGATCGAGTCCCGAGGATTTCTACGAGCGCTACCTGCAGCGGGACGAGCAGACGGTGGACTGCTGCCCCGAGATCTTCGGCGAGGCACTGACGCGCATGGAGAACCTGTTCCTCGAGATGGAACGGGCGCCGGCGGGATCTCTGAAGCTCATCAGCAAGCGCGATGCGTACAACTTCAACAGCTGGTATGCGAACGTCGCCAAGCTGAAGACGAAGGATCGGGACCGGAACTACCTGTTCATGCACCCGAGCGACGCCGAGGCGCGGCAGATTGCCGACGGCAACACGGTGCGGATTGCCAATGCCAACGGTGCCATCACCGCGCCGGTGAAGCTGACCGACGACCTCATGCCGGGCGTGGTCGCCATGACACACGGCTGGGGGCACGAGAGGAGCAACGGCATGCGGGTGGCGAGGGAACGTCACGGAGTGAACTGCAACGTGCTTCTGCCTTCCGGGCCGGGGAGCTTCGAGCCCCTGTCGAACCAGGCGCACATGACCGGCGTGCCCGTCGAGGTCACCCCGGAGCAGGACGCGCGGGCCGGGGGGGCCGTCGAAAGATGAATCCGGCTGGCCGGTTTCTGCCGCGGCGGAAACTGGCCTTTCTGGCTACCCGGATGGGCGTAGGAAAGCCGTGCTGCGGGCAGCGAGACCTCCGAGCGTGCGCACCAGCCAACGGGGCTGGTAGTGACTCCAGTTGACGAAGGCCTGATTGGTGATCCCCGGGATACGGATCACCTCGCCTGCCCGGCAGGCGTCGAATCCCTCCTTTGCGACGCTGGTCGCGTCGGCCAGAAACCAGCTGGCGGCTCCCAGATTGTCCAGCGCTTCGGCCATCTCGGTGCGCGTCGGCCCGGGACACAGTGCGGTGACCGTCACCCCGGTGCCGCGCAGCTCCTCGGAGAGGCTCTCGGTGAGCGAGAGAACGAAGGCTTTGCTTGCGGCATAGACGCTCATGCCCGGGATGGGCTGGAAGGAGGCGACCGACGCCACGTTGAGGATGCGGCCGTAGCCTCGGGCCACCATGCGCTTACCGTAGAGGTGGGTGAGCTCGGTCAGCGCCCGTACGTTCAGGTTGATCAGGTTGACCAGCGCCGAGGCGCCTGCGTCGAGCATGGGCTCGGTGCTGATCACCCCTGCGTTGTTGACCAGGACGTCCACCTCGAGCGAGCGCTCGGTGATCGCGTCGGCGAGCTTCTGTGGTCCCCGGGATTTGGCCAGGTCCACGGGCACCGTCGTGACGTTGACCATCTGACCAAGCTCGTCGGCCAGCGCCGCCAGCCGATCCTCGCGGCGGGCGGCGACGATCAGATCGTAGCCGTGTCGGGCGAAGACTCTGGCGAGCTCGGTGCCGATGCCGGAAGAGGCACCGGTGATCAGGGCCGTGGGTGTCGGCATGCGGATTTTCCTCTCTGGTCGGGGGCAGGCGAGGAGTCTACCTCTGCGCGCATTCCCCGTCAGAAGACACCGGGCACCAGCATTCGGGTCTGCCGACGGTACTCGCCATATCCGGGTTTGTCGGCCTCGAGCTTGCGCTCGATCATGGGGATCGAGACCAGCACGAACAGCGCGAGCATGCAGGCCGGGCCGAGCCAGGACCCCGGGTAGATACCGCCCCAGGCGGCAATGCCGAAGAGAAACAGGCTGACCCAGAAGCCGATCTCGCCCAGATAGTTCGGATGACGGCACCAGGCCCACACGCCCGTGTGCAGAACTTCAGCGCGGCTCGCCCGCCGGCTTCTGAACCGGTGCAGCGCACGGTCCGCCTCGAGCTCGAGCCAGATCGAGGCCAGTCCCAGCGCGGCGGCGATGGCATCGAGCGTCCCGAGCGGTTGGTCGCCGACGGTCAGCGCCGGGTAGAGAGGCAGGCAGCCGGCGAGCACGACCAGCGTCGGGAAGAGGTGCACGCCGGCGAACGACAGAGGCCACCACAGCACGCCGCTGCGCTCGGCGAGCATCTCGTAACGCCAGTCCTGGTGCCCCAGCCCGCGCCAGCCGTAGGCCCAGTTCGCCGTCAGACGAATTGACCACAACACCACGACGAGCATGACGATGATCTGTCGCCCGGGGTCCGCGGAGCCGGCGCTGCCGAGGAAACAGGCGGCGATCAGCGGGGGTGCGACGCTCCAGTAGGGGTCATAGAACGAGGAGTTTCCGAAGGCCACGCTGCAGGCGAAGATCACCATGGTCGCCAGGACGTCGGCGACGAGCACCTCGAGCAGCGGGTGCGCATCCATGACCAGCACCGTAGCGGCAGCGACGAAGGCAGCGAGGAGATAACCGACCGTGACGACCAGCAGATCCCGTTGTCGGTGGTTGTGCGCAGGACCGATGATCGATCTCCTTCTCAGCTGGACGCCGACGTTTTTATCACCGCGTGGTTTGCCCCTACAATCCCGATTCCCGATGGGTGGCACGGAGAGCGGGTGAACGGCGGCGCGGGCAACTGGCTGATTCTGGTGGGCGTCCTGGTCCTGGTGATCGGGATGCTCGTCAAGTGGGGCCTGCTCGGCTGGTTCGGACACCTGCCCGGAGACATTCAGATCCGTCGGGAGGGCTTCCGTTTCTACTTTCCCCTTACCTCGATGATTCTGATTTCGGTGGTGCTGTCGGGTCTGTTCAGCCTCTTGCGGCGTTTCCTTTAGGCCCCGGATTCAACTGCGCCAGTCTTTTAACCTTCATGTCATCAAGGGGTGTGAGACTCCCCGGTCTTTTCAGGACCAACCGGGGAATGTTCATGCATCAACACTCAATCGCGGGGCTGCGCGGAACGGCCGCGGGCGCGCTCGTCGCGCTGATCCTCGTTCTCGGCTCGACGGCCGCGCTTGCGCACGAGGGCGGCGAAGGTCGGCACGACGATCACCAGAGCCCCAATAGAGGATGGCACGGCAGCAGGCACGGGGATGACCTGTTCCGATGGGCCGGCACCTTCGACGTGATGGCGGGCAACGGCTCGGCGGTGGCCGAGATCGTCGACGTATCGAATGACGGCAATCAGGCGATCTACACCGATGCCGGCAACGAAGAGATCGGCTTCGTCGACATCCGCAACCTGCGCCATGCGATCGGCCAGGGCACCGTGGCCATGCCGGGTGAGCCGACGAGCCTCGCGATTCTGGGTCCACTGGTTCTGGTGGCCGTGAACACGTCAGAGTCCTTCACCAGCCCGTCGGGACAGCTCGTGGTCGTGCACCGTTTCACGCGACAGATCGTCGCGACGCATGATCTCGGCGGCCAGCCGGATTCCATCGCCATCGCCCCCGACGGAAAGCGGGCCGTCATCGTGATCGAGAACGAAAGAGACGAGGATGTGGGGGGTGGGCTGTTGCCGCAGTATCCCTCGGGTACCCTCAAGATCGTCGACATGCAGGGCCCGGCAGACGCGTGGTCCGTTCGGGAAGCGGACCTCTCACCGGTTGCGGAGCATGCGTTCGAAGGCTCCGACCTCGAGCCCGAGTTCGTGGACGTGAACCGGAAGAACCTGGCGGTCGTCACCTTCCAGGAGAACAACCATATCGCCGTGGTGGACATCGTGAGCGGTAAGACGGTGAGTGAATTTCCAGCCGGGTCCGTGGACCTCGATAACGTGGACACGGTAGAAGACGACCTGATCATCCTGGATTCGAAGATCACCAAGCGTCGCGAGCCGGACGCTGTGGCCTGGATCGACGATGACTCCTTCGCCACCGCCAACGAAGGGGATTACGAGGATGCGAGCGGCGAGGAGGGCGGCAGCCGAGGCTTTACGGTTTTCAACATCAACGGTGCGATCGAGCACGAGTCCCACGAGTCTTTCGAGCACCTGCTCGTGTCCATCGGCCACTACAACGAGGGCCGCTCCGAGAACAAAGGCGTCGAGCCGGAGTCGGCGGAGACCGGCTGGTTCGGCCGTCGCAACCTGCTGTTCATCGGCTCGGAACGCTCCAACGCGATCGGCGTCTACGACGTGACCGACGGCGAGCCCCGGTTCGTGCAGGTTCTGCCCACCGGCATCGGCCCGGAAGGGCTGAAGGCGTTTCCGAAGCGCAAGCTGCTCCTCGCTTCCACGGAAACCGACGTGGCCGACGACGGCATCCCCACGATGATCAACTTCTATCGGCAGGCTCCGAGCCTCACGACGTATCCGATGATCGAGTCGGGTCCGGATGACGCCGGCCTGCCGATCGGCTGGGTGGCCCTCTCCGGCATGGCGGGCGATCCCTGGGACGCCGATACGGTCTACGCGGTGAGCGACTCCTTCCTCGCGGATGGGTTCATTTACAGCATCGACGTGAGCCGAAAGCCCGCGTTGATCTACGACCGCCTGAAGGTCTCGGGCGCCAGCGTGAACCTCGATCTGGAAGGCATCGCGGTCGGTCCGGACGGCAGCTTCTGGCTGGCCAGCGAGGGCAATGCGAGCTCCCGGCCGAACGTGGTGCTCAAGGTCGATCCGGCAACCGGAATGGTCATGAACGAATTCCAGCTGCCTCCGGGTCTGGAAGTGAACGCGCGCAGCAATGGCTTCGAAGGCGTCGCGGTGACGGGCGAGCCGGGCGCGGAAACTGTCTATGTGGCAGTCCAGCGGGCCTGGCCGGCCGCCGGCGACACGGACGCGGTGGAGACGAAACTCGGCCGCCTGGACCCCGGCACCGGCGAGTGGGGCTTCGTGTACTACCCGCTCGAGCCGCTGGGTAACGGCGGCTGGATCGGGCTGTCCGAGCTGACCGCATTGCCGGACGGGAGCTTCGCGGTGGTCGAGCGCGACAAGGGATGGGGTCCGAGCACGCCGCCCGTTGCCGAGCTCAAGGCCCTCTTCCACGTGGATCTCGCAGGTGCCGACTTCCGGGCGTATGACGACCCCAACGGTCTGGTGACGGTCGAGAAGCGGCTGATCGCCAGTCTCGAGCCCCTCATCGCGCGTCGCAGCATCTGGACGGCAGAGAAGCTCGAAGGCGTTGCTGTAACCGCGGACGGGCGCGTGTTCGCGGTGACCGACAACGACGGCGTGGACGACGCAACGGGCGAGACGGTCTTCCTGCGCCTTGGCCGGGTGAGCCGCCTGCTCCGCTAAACGACGTACCGATCGCGCGGCGGCCGGCAGCAGGAGCGGCCGCCGCCTTCAGACCTGCGACACCTGCATCATTTGATTTGCCGGGGCATCTGCTATAAGACGGGCATGAGATCAACTTGCAACTCATCGGAGTGAGATCCATGACCATTCAGTACCTCGGTAGCAGCGACGAGGAACGCCGCTCGCTACTCGCCCGCTCCCGCAGCGGTGACATGACGGTGTCCAACCGGGAGGTGGTGGAGGCTTTCGCCATCGATCCCAACTACGACCCCTACTCCATTCCGCTGGACAGGGTGGATCCCTCTCACCCCACCCTGTTTCTGCACGGTACGCACTGGGATCATCTGCGGCGTCTCCGTGACGAAGACCCAGTGCACTACCACGAGGAAAGCATGTTCGGACCGTACTGGTCCGTCACCAAGATGGAAGACATCAAGTACGTGGACTCCAACCACGAGATCTTCTCTTCCGAGCAGAAGAAAGGAGGCATCGCGCTCGGTGGGGTTCCGGACCGGGAGGACGAGTACTCCCTGCCCATGTTCATTCAGGAGGACCCGCCCAAGCACGACGATCAGCGCAAGGTCGTGGCACCCATGTTCACACCGCGCAACCTGGCGGACCTGCAGCCCCTGATCCGCGAGCGAGCCGGCAACATCCTCGACAACCTGCCGCGCAACGAGGAGTTCAACTGGGTCCGGCACGTCTCCGTGGAGCTCACGGGGCAGATGCTCGCCACGCTGTTCGACGTGCCGCAGGAAGACCGGCTCAAGCTCATCGACTGGTCGGATACCATCCAGAACCTCGGCGACCCGGAGTACTTCGAGACACCGGAGCAGGGCTTCCAGAAGCTCTTCGAGTGCCTGGCCTACTTCCAGGAGTACTTCGAGGTGCGCAAGAAGGAGCCACCCAAGTTCGATCTGATCTCGATGCTGGCCCATGACCCGTCCACCAGCAACATGGGACCTCAGGAGCTGCTGGGCAATGTCATGCTGCTCATCGTCGGCGGCAATGACACCACCCGCAACTCCATCTCCGGCGGCGTGCTGGCGCTCAACCAGAATCCGGATCAGTACGAGAAGCTGATGCAGAACCCGGCGCTCATTCCCAGGATGGTGCCCGAGATCATCCGCTGGCAGTCGCCGGTGGCGCACATGGCGCGTACGGCCACTGAAGATACGGAGCTCGGCGGTAAGAAAATCAGGAAGAACGACCGTGTATGCATGTGGTACATCTCGGGAAACCGTGATCCGGATGCCATGGAGCGGCCTGACGAGTTCATCATCGACCGGAAGAACCCGCGCCAGCACACGGCGTTCGGATTCGGTATCCACCGCTGTGTGGGCAATCGCCTCGCGGAAATGCAGCTCAACACCATCTGGGAGGAGATCATGAAGCGCTTCTCCAAAGTCGAGGTCACCGGGGAGCCGGTCGGGCTTGCGTCGAGCTTCATTCACGGTATCCGCG
>JASFLG010000072.1:0-12245 GCA_050118205.1 Pseudomonadales bacterium | reverse complement strand
GCCCCACAGCTCGGCGAACGTGCGCGCGCACTCGGCCAGATCCTTCGCCCGCTCCTCCGCCGGTATCCCAGCATCGCCCATGATCTGCGGCGAGGCCGTGGTGATGTCCGACCAGTAGATGAGCTTGCGCCGGTCTTCATAGGGGAAGTCGAACAGCGTCGCCAGCATGCGCGCCGTGAGCTCCACCGAGACGTGCTGCACCCAGTTGAAAGTCTCTCCGACCGGCAGGTTGTCCAGGATGTCCGCCGCCCGCTCACGGATCAGCGGCTCCAGGTTCGCGAGGTTTCTGGGCCCGACGGACGGGGCGACCGTCTTGCGCTGCTCGTCGTGGCGCGGCGGATCCATGGCGATGAAGTTCTCGAGCTGAACCTCCTCGATCTCCGCGTCCTGATCACCGATGGTGATGCCGCCCACCTCCGACGAATAGACCTCGTGGTCGATATCCACCGTCTTGATGTCGTGGAACTTGGTGACCGACCAGTAGGGTCCGTTAGGGCTCTCCGGACAGTAGTGCACCGGATCATCCCGCCGCAGACGCGCGAAGTAAGGAGCCCAGGTGTCATTGCCGAAGCGTCGCGCGTCGCTCACGTCGATCGCCTCGAGGGGCATACTCCACGGATCGGCGTCGGCGCTGTCGGTTCGGGATGGTTCGGCCATGAGAATCCTCCTCGCTAGGGCAAGATCATTGCAGCTTACGCGTGCAGCTTACGCGCCAAGTATAAGCCCGTCCGACGAACCGACGTAAACCCGTGGGGCCCGCTGGACAACGATTGGCGGAGTAGTAGCATCGAATCGCGCCGCACGCCCTGCGTGTTTTCCAGTCTCGATGTCCGACAGGCCCGGACGCGGTCCAAGGAGGGCGATCATGAATCAGTCCACCGCGATTCCCGTCAAGACCCGGGAGCTGCACAACCATCACTTCGACTCGACGATCTGGAACGATCTGGTGTTCCGGGACGACGACATCGTCATTTCGACGTATGCGAAGTCCGGCACCACGTGGATGCAGCAGATCATCGCCCAGATGCTGTTCGGCGGTGATCCGAGCCTCGAGGTCTCGGAGATGTCCCCATGGCTGGATCTCCGCGTTCCGCCCAAAGCCGTGAAGCTGCCCCTCGTCGAGGCGCAGACCCACCGACGCTTCCTCAAGACACACCTCCCCGTGGACGCGCTCGTGTTCTCGCCGAAAGCAAAGTACATCTATGTCGGCCGGGACGGTCGCGACGTGGTCTGGAGCGCCTACAACCACCACGTGAACGCCAATGCCAGCTGGTATGCGGCCCTCAACGACACGCCCGGTCGCGTGGGGCCGCCCATCGGTCCTCCGCCGGCGGACATCCGGCAGTACTGGCGGGAGTGGCTCGACCAGAACGGCTATCCCTGGTGGCCTTTCTGGGAAAACGTTCGATCATGGTGGGAGATCCGCAATCTACCGAACGTCCTGATGGTGCACTTCGAGTCGCTGAAGCGCGACATGGAGGGCGAGATGCGCCGTATCGCCGACTTCCTCGACATCGATGTCCCCGCCGATCGCTGGGCACCCATTCTGGAGTACTGCTCGTTCGACTGGATGAAGCGCAACGCGACCAAGAGCGTGCCCCTCGGCGGCGCGTTCTGGGACGCCGGTGCTCAGGTGTTCATCAACAAGGGCATCAATGGGCGCTGGCGGGACACGCTGACCGCTGCGGAAGTCGCGGAGTACGAAGCGAGAGCTGACGCCGAGCTGGGCCCGGAGTGCGCGCGCTGGCTGGCCACCGGTAGTTGATCACCACGGCGCCTCGGTGGTGCCGAGTCCGTGACTAGGTAGATCCCACGAGGGTTCGACGCATTCCACACACTATGCTGGTGGAGGATTCCTCGCGGATCAATGCATGCTTATGACTGCGGTGCTGGCAATGGGAGCACTCGCCGCGTTGCTCGCGGTATTGCTGACCATCGCCGCAAAACGGTTTTCCGTGCAGGAAGACCAGCGTCTCGAAGCGGTACTGCAGGCATTGCCCGGCAACAACTGCGGCGCCTGTGGGCGACCCGGCTGCCGGAGCTTCGCCCAGGCGCTGCTGGCGGGCACCGCCCGCCCGGCCGAGTGTACCGTGAGCAGCCCGTCAGAGAAGATACGGATCGCCGAGTTGCTCGGGGTGGAAGTCGGCCGGGCGGAACGGCGGGTGGCCCGGCTGGCCTGCGCCGGCGGTGCCAACGTGGCTCGACTCACCGCCCGTTACGTGGGCGAGCCGACCTGCGCCGCGGCGGCCATCGTCGCCGGCGGCGGCAAAGGGTGCTCGTGGGGTTGCCTGGGCTACGGAGACTGCGTCGCGAGCTGCGACTTCGATGCGATCGTCCTGAACGGGCACGGGGTGCCGATCGTCGACGAGGCGGCCTGCACGGCATGTGGCGACTGCCTCGAGGCCTGTCCCAAGGATCTGTTCAGTCTCGAGCCCGCCGCCAACCGGCTATGGGTCGCCTGCAGGAATCCCGAGGCGGGCAACGATCTGCTCGACGATTGCGAAGTGGCCTGCACGGCATGCGGAAAGTGTGCCTTCGACGCGCCGTCACTGATCACCATGGCGGGTAACCTGCCGGTCATTGACCCGGGCGAGACTCAGGACCGGTCCGCCATCGAACGTTGTCCGACGGGCGCCATCGTCTGGATCGACGACTTCGGCCAGCCTGTGCGAGGCCGGGAAGCCCGCGTGATCAACCGCCAGGGATCGCGCCGGGCGGGAGCGACCTGACCCCAGCCACCCAACCAGAGGAAGAGAGCACGTGAGCGCGAGCGCCAAGTCAGCCACCATACGCTTTCCCGGCATCCCCGCTGCCGTGGACGGGAACACCGCCGTGGTTACCTGCGAACGGGAGTCCAGCGACGCCGCCGGTGCTTTTCCCATCACCCCGTCCACGCAGATGGGTGAGCAGTGGGCGGAAGCCACTGCCGCCGGGCATCTCAACATCGCAGGGCGACCGCTGATCTTCATCGAGCCGGAAGGCGAGCATGCTGCTGCGGCGGTGACCGCCGGTCTCGCCATGGGTGGCCTGCGTGCCGCCAACTTCTCCTCCGGCCAGGGCATCGCCTACATGCACGAGTCGCTGTATGCCGCGGTCGGCAAGCGCCTCACGTATGTCCTCAACATGGGTTGCCGGGCGATGACCAAGGCAACCCTCAACGTTCACGCGGGGCACGACGACTACCACTGCGCGGACGACACCGGCTTCTTTCAGCTCTTCGCCAGGAACGCCCAGCACGCCGCAGATCTGAACGTCATCGCGCACCGGATCGCCGAGCTGGCGTTGAATCCGGGGATCGTGGCTCAGGATGGTTTTCTCACCACGCATCTCATCGAATCCGTCCTGCTCCCCGAACGGGAGCTCATCAGCGAGTACCTCGGCCGTCCGGAGGATCTGATCGAGACACCGACGGCCGCCCAGCGGCTGATCTTCGGCGAGACAAGACGCCGTGTACCCGAGCTGTGGGACGTGGACAACCCGGTCATGGCCGGAGCCGTTCAGAACCAGGACGCCTATATGCAGTCCGTGGCCGCCCAACGCCCGTACTTCTTTGCACACATCGCCGCGCTCGCCGACCAGGCCATGACCGAGTACGCGGCGCTCACCGGTCGCAGCTACGCACGGGTGATGTCCCACCAGGCAGAGGACGCCGACTACCTGATCCTGACCCAGGGCAGCTCGGTACCGACGGCGGAAGCGGTGGCCGACTACCTGCGGTCGAGCCGACGGCTCAAGGTCGGCGTGGTGGATCTCGTCATGTTCCGACCGTTCCCGCAAGCCGAGCTGGGCCGACTGCTCCAGGGCAAGCAGGGCGTCGTCGTTCTGGAACGCGTCGATCAGCCCCTGGCAACCGACCTGCCCGTCACCCGGGAGGTCCGGGCCGTGCTCGGCAAGTGCCTGGAGAACGGACGTGCAGGACGTCGCCAGGCGCCCCACCCGACGCTCCCGGTCTACAAGTCGCTCGAACAGACCCCCGAGGTCTACTCCGCATCCTTCGGTCTCGGCAGCCGCGACCTGCAACCGGAGGCGGTGATCGGCGCGGTGGAGAACATGCTGCCCGACGGCTCTCACCGAAAGCATTTCTACCTGGGCATCGATTTCCTGCGCAAAGCACCGCTCAATCCGAAAGACGAGATTCACGAGCAGTCCATCGAGGACGCCTATCCGGACGTACGACGGCTCGCGGTGCAGGGCACCGAGAATCCGGACCTGATGCCTGCCGGTTCCACGACGATCCGGATGCACTCCATCGGCGGCTGGGGCGCGATCACCACCGGCAAGAATCTGGCAACCACCCTGTTCGACCTGCTCGGCTATCACATCAAGGCCAACCCCAAATATGGCTCCGAGAAGAAAGGCCAGCCCACCACCTTCTACCTCGCGGCCGCTCCGGAACCGATCCGGGTCAACTCGGAGTGGGCCTACGTCGACGTGGTGCTGTCGCCGGACCCGAACGTATTCAATCACACCAATGCGCTCGCCGGGCTGAGAGAAGGCGGGATGCTCGTGATCCAGTCCGACGCCGGGAGCGCGTCCGAGGCCTGGGACCGGATTCCGGCACACTATCAGCAGACCATCCGGGAGCGCTCCATCCGGGTCTACTATCTCGACGCCTTCCGCATCGCCCGCGAAGAGGCGACCGACCCTGACCTGGAGCTCAGGATGCAGGGCATCGCGTTCCAGGGCGCCTTCTTCGCTGCCACGCCGCTGACACAGGAACGCGGCTTCGACGAGGCCCGTCTGCTCGATGCCATCCGGACTCAGCTCGAGCACAAGTTCGGCGATCTCGGCGCCCGGGTCGTGGAGGACAACCTCCGGGTGATCAAGCGCGGTTACGACGAGCTCCAGGAGATCACGACCATGGACGTGCAGGCTTCGGTGGCGGTCGGCGCCGGACCCCTGATGCCCATCCGGGCGCGCACCCTGCCCGCCTCGACCGTTCCCCTCAGCGACATTCATCACTTCTGGGAGCAGACGGGCAGCCTCTATGCCTCCGGCCGTGGCAACGACAACCTGGCCGACCCGTTCGCCGCCATGTCGTGCATGCCCGCTTCCACCTCGCTGTTTCGCGACATGACAGGCATCCGCACGAGTCACCCCAGATGGATTCCCGAGAACTGCACCGCCTGCGGGAAATGCTGGACGGTCTGCCCGGATACGGCCTTGCCTGCTCTCGTGAACGACCTGGGCCAGGTGCTGGACACGGCACTGGCCCGGGTCCGCCAGCAGGGTCACGAGCTCGAGCACCTGCCTCGCGCGGTGCGCACCCTGGAGACAAAGGTGCGGCCGCTGCTCGCCGAGGCAGGGGAGTCGGCCAACGTGCGCGCGGTGGTCGCTGCGGCGATGGAAACCCTCGTCGACGAGGCGGCGGAAGACAGGGAGACGCTGGCGACGGAGCTCGAGTGGCTGAACTCGGCCCTCGGAGAGTTCCAGTTCGCCCTGAGCCGGCCGTTCTACGCGCTCCCCGAGAAGGATGCTGCCGGATCCGGAGGGCTGCTTTCCATCACGGTCAATCCGTATACCTGCAAGGGTTGCGCGGAGTGCGTCGCGGTCTGTGAGGACAACGCCCTCGAGAAGGTTCCGCAGACGGCGGAGAGCGTTGCGACGCTCAAGGCCGACTGGGATTTCTGGACGGAGCTTCCCAGCACGCCGGAGCGTTACATTCGCGTCGACGATCTGGAGGAGCGCATCGGCGTTCTGGACAACATCCTGCTCTCCAAAGATGTCTACCAGCCCTTTGCCAGCGGCGACGGCGCCTGCCTCGGCTGCTCCGAGAAGACCGTGCTGCACCTGTTCGTGTCCACCGCCGTGGCGCTCATGCAGCCTCGCGTGAAGCGGCATGTCGCCAATCTGGAATCGCTGCTCGAGCGCCTCGAGCTGCACGTGCAGCACAAGCTCGCGGCGGAGATCAAGGTGGAGGACACGGAGCTTCTGACCCGCGCACTCGAAGCCGCACGCGGCGGCGACCTGACCCTGGCCGAGCTCGCCGGCCAGATCGAGGCGACTCGCGGAGACGAACCCATCGATCAGCAGTGGCTCGCCCGGGTCGCCGGTCTGATCGACCAGCTCAGGGATCTGATCTGGCGATATCGCGAGGGCCCCACCGGTCGCGGACGGGTGGAGATGGGGATACTGAATGCCACCGGCTGCTCCTCCGTCTGGGGATCGACCTGGCCCTTCAACCCCTATCCCTTTCCCTGGGCCAATCACCTCTTCCAGGACAGCGCCTCCATGGCCATGGGGGTCTTCGAGGCACACATGGCCAAGATGGCCCGGGGATTCGCGACGATTCGCAAGGTGGAGCTCGAGCTCGCCGGCGAGTACCGCCCGGACATCCACGACGCCGAGTTCCAGCACTTCGACTGGCATCGGTTCAGCGAGGAGGAGCTCAAGCTCTGTCCGCCGGTGGTGGTAGTCGGTGGTGACGGGGCCATGTACGACATCGGCCTGCAGAATCTGTCGCGGGCCATGGCTTCCGGCAAGCCGCTGAAGGTCGTGGTGCTCGACACCCAGGTGTACTCGAACACCGGCGGTCAGGCCTGCACGTCCGGCTTCCTCGGTCAGATCTCGGACATGGCGGCCTGGGGGGACGCAACCCGCGGCAAGCAGGAGGTGCGTAAGGAGCTCGCGCTGATCGCCATCGCCCATCGCACCACCTACGTGGCGCAGAGCACCATCGCCTACCCGAGCCACATGATCGAGAGCTTCATCGAGGGTCTGAGCTCGCCGCGACCGGCTCTCTTCAACTGCTACACGTCCTGCCAGCCCGAGCACGGCATCGGCGACGACAGGGGTTCCGCCCAGGCGAAGCTCGCGGTGGAATCGAGAGCCTATCCGCTCCTGCGCTACGACCCGGATGGGGGTGCCAGCCTCGCAGAGCGGCTGGATCTTTCCGGCAACCCGGCCCTCGCCGACGACTGGCCCACCTATACCACGACCCATCGTGACGCCGGCTTCGAACGCACCCTGGAGTTGCCGCTCACCTTCGCCGACTTCGCCGCCACCGAGAACCGCTTCCGAAAGCACTTCCGAACGCTGCCCCGAGATGCCTGGCACGACGATATGGTGCCGCTCGGCGAGTACCTGACCATGGCGCCTGATGAACGGGCGGCCAGGCTGCCCTACATCTGGTCTGTCGCGCCGAGCGGGCGACTGGTCCGCCTCAGGGTGGGCGATGACCTGGTGGCCTCCACCGAGGACCGGCGCGCGTTGTGGCATCTGCTGAAGGATATGGCGGGACTCAACGCACCGGCGGCGGAATCGGCGGCAGAGATCAGCGAGCGCGTGCGCCGCGAGGTGGTGACCCGGCTGGCCGGCAATCTGTATGCCCTCGCCGGTGAGTCGGCCACCTCGGCACCCCTCGATCTGGAGGATTTCACCTCCCCTTCCGCGGGCACCCCCGGCGAGACGGGTGCCCCGGCACCGGAAGGCGACGGCTATTCCGCGCCATGGATTGAATCCGAAGACTGCACCGCCTGCGACGAGTGCATCAGGCTCAATCCTGCGATGTTCGCCTACGGACCGGACGGCAAGGCGCATATCAAGGACGCGAGCGCAGGTCCCTATGAGGATCTGGTCAGGGCAGCCGAGCGCTGCACCGCGCGGGTCATCCACCCCGGCCTGCCGGCCGAGCGCGGGGGCGACATCGAGAAATGGATCGCCCGGGCCGAGAAGTACAACTGACCATGAACCTTTTTCCGCGGCGAACCTTCCATCACGGCGTGCATCCGGACCCGGAGAAGGCGGCCACCCGCGACCTGCCCATCCATCGCTTTCCGTTTGCGCCGCTGCTGGCGGTACCGCTCGCGCAGCACGCCGGCACGCCGGCACGACCCGTGGTTCGAGAGGGTCAGGAGGTTCGTCGCGGCGAGAAGCTCGGCGAAGCCGACGGCGAGATCTCGGCGGCGGTGCACGCACCGGCGAGCGGCGTGGTCAGGCGCCTGGATCTCGTTCCGAGCCCGATCGGCCGCATGGTCGCCGGTGTGTATCTGGAGCCATGGCCCGGTTCCACCCAGGAAGTGGCTGACGGCACCGCCTGTCCGCTCGAGACCGCCACGCCGGAAGAGATCGTCGACGCGATCCGGGACGCCGGCGTCGTCGGGCTTGGCGGTGCCGCGTTCCCCACCCATGTGAAGCTCCGGGTTGAGCCTGCACGGGTCGACACGATCGTCATCAACGGCGCCGAGTGCGAGCCCTATCTGACCACCGACTACCGCGTCATGCTCGAGCAGACGGACGACCTGGTGCTCGGCATCCGCTATGTGCTCAAGGCGACGGGGGCCACGCGCGCCATTCTGGCCGTGGAGCATCACGCCAGGGACGTGCTGAACAAGGTCCGTCCGCTGGCACCCGGTATGCCCCTCACGCTCCGCTCCCTCGAGGTCAAGTATCCTCAGGGGGCCGAGAAGATACTGATCAAGACCCTCCTCGATCGCGAGGTACCCAGCGGCCGGTTGCCCGTCGAGGTCGGCGTCATCTGCATCAACGCCGCCACCGTTGCCGAGATCGGCCGTCTGCTGCCGCACGGCCGCGGCATTCTGGAGCGGGTGGTGACCTTTGCCGGATCCGCCATCGAGAGAAAGGGGAACTACCGGATTCCCATCGGCACCCCTCTGCGGTTCGCCCTCGAGGAGGTCGGCACGACCGGGGACGTGAGCCGGGTGCTGCTCGGCGGGCCCATGATGGGACAGGCCATCGGCAATCTGGATGTTCCCATCACCAAGGGCATCTCGGGCGTCATCGCGCTCACCGGTACGCCACCGCCGCGAAGCTATCCCTGCATTCACTGCGGACGTTGCCTGGAAGCCTGTCCTCTGGACCTGAATCCGGCGGAGCTTGGCGCGCTCGCCCGGGCGGGAGAGCACGAGCGCATGGCGGCCGAACTCCATCTGAACGACTGCTTCGAGTGCGGGGCCTGCAGCTTCGTGTGTCCTTCGCATCTGCCCCTGGTGCAGGAGTTCCGGGCCGCCAAGCAGCATCTTCGCCGAATCGAACGGTTGCTGGCATGACCGACACCCTGGAGATCCGCACCTCGCCGCACATGACCGGATCCGCGTCCGTCGACGTGATCATGCGCGACGTGGTGATAGCGCTCCTGCCGACGATCGGTTTCGCCGTCTATCACTTCGGGCTCGCCGCGCTCGCTCAGCTGGTCGTCGCCACCGGCACGTGTCTCCTCACGGAGCGGCTGCTGAGCAGGGAGCGAACATTGTCCGACGGGTCGGCGGTGGTGACGGGGCTCCTCTTCGGTCTCGCCCTGCCACCCGGTCTGCCGCTCTGGATGACGGCACTCGGCGCGGTGGTCGCGGTAGCGATCGGGAAAGTTCTGTTCGGCGGTCTCGGTTGCAATGCCTTCAATCCAGCACTGGTGGGACGCGCCTTTCTGGCGGCCGCCTTTCCGGCCGCCATGACCACCTGGCTCGTCCCGGGGGCGGGGGACCGTTTCTCGACACTCCCCGCTGCGATACTCACGGTACCCTTCGCCTCCCCGGCCGTCGATGCCGTCACCGCCGCCACCCCGCTCTCGAGCTGGAAGTTCGCGCATGTGGGCACCAGCGCCACCGACCTGGCCCTCGGTCTCACCGCCGGTTCCATCGGCGAGACTTCGGCCGTGCTCATTTTGCTCGGAGGGCTATATCTGTTCGTGCGGCGGGTCGCCAACTGGCGCATCCCGCTGGCGATTCTTGGCATCGTCGGCTTCGTTTCCGCCGCGCTGCACGCCTTCGATCCTGCGCGGTACCCGCCCGCGGAGTTCATGCTGCTCTCCGGCGGGTTGATGCTCGGCGCCGTCTTCATGGCGACCGACACCGTGGCGTCGCCGCTCACGCCGCTCGGTGCCTGGCTCTATGGCGCGCTGATCGGCGCCCTCACGCTCACCATACGACTGTATGGCGGCATGCCGGAAGGCATCATGTATGCCATCCTCCTCGGCAACGCGGTCGCCCCTCTGATCGATCGCTGGGTCCAGCCACGGGTGTTCGGCTCTGGCCCCGCGTCAGCCCGGTGGAAGCGCCCGGCATGAAGGATCACACGTCCGTCTTCACCATCCTCACCGGGGTGGCGATGCTCTGCGGATTCGCCATCGCCCTGGTCTATCAGGCAACCGCCGAGCAGATCGCCCACAACCGCACTGCGCGCCTCGAGGAGGCGGTCGCTCGGGTTCTGCCGGGGGTAACCCGCTTCCAGGGCTATCGGGCGGCCGGCGCCGGCATCGCCCCGGCAGGCATCGATCAGGCCGCCTTTATCGCAGGCTACGACAGCAACGGCGCGTTTACCGGTGTCGCGGTGCCGGTCAGCATCATGGGCTACCAGGACACCATCGGCATGCTCCTCGGCTACGATCCGCAGCAGCAGCAGCTCACCGGATTCGCGGTGCTGGAGAGCCGGGAGACGCCCGGGCTGGGCGCGAAGATCGCAACCGACCCGGCCTTTCTCGCCTCCCTCGGGGCCCTGGACGTAACGCTGGCGGGCGCGGCGCTGGCGAACCCGGTGGTCCTCTCGCGAGGCATCGAGCGCCGGCCCCACGAGGTGGACGGCATCACCGGTGCAACGGTCTCGAGCAGCGCCGTGGTCCGGGCCGTGAACAACGCGGCCCCCGACTTTGCGGCGATCCGGGCGAGGCTGGGGGTGCTCCTGCGCACAACGGAGAACCGCGATGCCGGATGAGCTGCTGAAAGGCTTCTGGCGGGAGAACCCGGTGTTCGTTCAGGCCCTGGGCATGTGCCCGACCCTGGCGGTGACCAACTCGGCGGTGAACGCGCTGGCCATGGGCCTCGCGACCACCACAGTGCTGCTCGCCTCCGGACTCGTGATCTCCTCGATCCGGCACCTGATTCCGAAACAGGCACGCATCGCCACGTTCGTTCTGATCATCGCCACCTTCGTCACCTGTGTGGATTACGGGATCCAGGCCATCGATCTCACCCTGCACGCCGCCCTTGGGGCGTTCATCTCGCTCATCGTGGTGAACTGCCTGATCCTCGGCCGCATGGAGGCCTTCGCTTCGAAACGAAGCATCGGTGCGACGCTGCTGGACGGGCTGGGAATGGGCGGCGGTTTCACCCTCGCGCTGTTGTGTCTCGGCAGCGTGCGGGAGATTCTCGGCGAAGGCGCGCTGTTCGGTATGCGGGTTCTACCCGCGGCCTTCGAACCGTGGGTGGTGATGCTGCTTCCCGGAGGCGGGTTCTTCGTTCTGGCACTCTGGGTGCTGGTGTTCAACCGGTTGCGCCAGCCGCGCACCACGGTTCTCACCAACGACGCAACGTCAGGAGGGAGAGCGTGATGGAGGCATCCGTTGCCGGCGTCTTTCTGAACGCGTGTCTGGTGAACAACTTCGTGCTTGCCTACTTCCTCGGCATCTGCCCGTTCCTCGGCGTGTCCGGGAAGGTCGACACCGCTGTCCGGATGGGCGGTGCGGTCACCTTCGTCATGCTGGTGAGCTCGGTCTGCGCCTTTGGCCTGCATCACCTGCTGATCGCGATCGGCGCGCCGTATCTCGAGCTGATCACCTTCATCGTCGTCATCGCGTCCGCTGTACAGCTCGTCGAGATGTTCGTGCGCAAGACGAGCCCTGCCCTCTTCGAAGCGCTGGGCATTTACCTGCCGCTGATCACCACCAACTGCGCCATACTCGGCCTCGCGCTGTTTCAGACCAACCGGGGCTACGACTTTCCGCACAGTCTTGCGTATGCCCTCGGAGCAGGCGCCGGTTTCACTCTGGCATTGCTGCTCATCTCCGGCATTCGCGAACGACTCGGCCTCCACATGATCCCCGATCTCGCCCGGGGTCTCGCCATCACTCTGGTCGTGGCGGGAATTCTCTCTCTGAGCTTCATGGGCTTCGCCGGCATGGGCACCGGAACGTGAGCGCACTGTGGGTCGGACCGCTGGGACTGGCCGGACTCGCCATCGGCTGGCTCGCCGTGCAGGGCCTCTGGCGGCGTGTATTCGGCGTCGCCAGCGAGGTCGACGTGCTCGCCGACCGCCGCGACTGCACCGGAGCCTGTTGCGCCTGCAGCTGCGGGATCCAGAGCAGGGACGCAGAAGAAGACGATCCACACAAAACAACTCCCAAGGAGCAAGGTCATGTCTGAGCTCGAGACCGGCACCCCTCGTCATAGCGCACGGCTCAAGGAGAACAGGCCACTCACCAGTGCGGATGCAGCGGAGGAAATTCGGGAGCTGGTGTTCGAGGTGGACGACCCGGACTTCCGATTCGAGCCGGGGCAGAGCATTGCCGTAATCGT
>JASFLG010000071.1:0-12280 GCA_050118205.1 Pseudomonadales bacterium | reverse complement strand
GGCTACATGGCGGAGGTCCGGAAGACCGAGCGGGGCTGGCTGCTCCTCGAGAATCACTGCCCGATCTGCGCCGCCGCGGAAGCCTGCCAGGGCTTCTGCCGCAACGAGCTGGCGCTCTTCCGCCGGGTGCTCGGCAGCGGTGTGCGGGTGGAGCGGGTGGAATATCTTCTGGAGGGCGGTCGCCGCTGTGCCTACGAAATCACAAAAACCGATGCCGCGTGACCATGGCGGGGACCCTGTCGGGGGATGCCCTATGACAGGGCCCGACGCCGCATGAGCCGGTCGACTGCCCGCTGGTGGGCTGCTGCCGGCGTGGTGAGCTATGTCGCGATCATCCTTGCCGTCGGGCTCAATCCGAGAGAAGGCGCGAACGCGAACGACGTCGCCTGGCTGTCGGACTCGCCGGGAATCGCCTTTGATGGTCATGGTCTCGCGTACACGCCCCGGTTGTCACACCCGGATGCCGGCGTTGCGGGTGAGCCAGCCCGTTTCACGGTCCTCCTGGCTTTGCGCCTGCGGGAAGGGAACGGGGCGCGCGGTTTCGAGCATATCGCCACCATCTTCGGTGACGACGTCGATTCGCAGCTGCTCATCGGACAATGGCACAGCAGCCTCATTGCCACCAACGGTACCGACTACGACTACCGCCAGCGGCGTCCCCGGCTCACCGCGGCGCTGGACGGTGCCGGAGAGCCCTGGCACCTCGTGGCGCTGTGCAGCGACACGGACGGCAGTCGGCTGTTCGTCGACGGGCAGCTGCGTGCGGTCATGGACGACCGGCTCGAGCTGCCGGTAGGGGACGGCGGGTTCCGACTGCTGCTCGGCAACTCCGCACACGGCAACAAAGGCTGGTTCGGCGCGATCGGCGGTCTGGTGCTGTTACCCTATGCTCTGGATGACGAGACGGCGCTGCTTGCAACCCGCCACCCCGGGGAGTTCGCCCAGCTGCAGCTGTTGCGTCCGTGGGTGTGGTACACGTTTTCCGAGGGGGCCGGTGCGCGCACCGAGGATCGGGCGCCGGGCGGCGCCGATCTGGAGTTCCGACGGGATGAGGGCTACCTGGTCCCGGAATTCTTTCAGCTGGGCCTGAGTGACGCGAGATTACCGGATGTGGCGATCAATCTTGCCGGCTTCGTGCCTTTCGGGTTTCTCTGCGCCTGGTTGTTGTCCATCGGGACGCGGAACGGGTTGTCGGCAACGACGGTTGGCGTCGCGACCGTTTTAGCAGGCTGCCTGTTGAGCGGCGCCATCGAGCTTGTCCAGGCCTGGCTGCCGATGCGCACCTCCAGCCTGCTCGATCTGGTTCTGAATACGCTCGGTACCGCGGTCGGCGTCGTCATGTGCCTGCGCCTGCAGGCGGCACCGCCCACAGCCGGCCCTGCACGTCCTGGTGATAGCGCCACCCCGCCGAGGTGAGCGTCCGCTTCAGCGCTTCGGGGTCGTCTCCCGGCATCCGGAAGTGCGCGGCCAGCTCATCATGATCCAGTACCCGAACCACGGGCCGGCGTCCTTTGCGCTGACGGTGCAGGCATTGGGCGTTGAGGGGTCGAATGGGGGGCTCCCGAGACAATACTGTATAAACGTACAGTAATCGGGACGTTTCCCGGCCGCAAGCGTCAGGCACACTGGATTCGGAGGCGTTCGTTGCGGAACAATCAGCATCGCCTGTGGTACGTTGCGGGCAAGGAGGTACTCAACATGTTCCTGGCTATGAATCGGTTCCGGATCGCACCGGGGATGGAAGCGGGCTTCGAGAAGATCTGGCGGGAGCGGGAGTCCTTTCTCGAGGGCGTACCGGGCTTCGTCTCCTTTGCGCTGCTCAAGGGATCTTCGGACGACGAGCAGACGCTCTATGCGTCGCACTCCGTGTGGGAGACGCGAGCCGCCTTCGAGGCCTGGACCGAGTCGGAGAACTTCCGCCGCGCGCACGCGCAGACGAGCGCGCCGAAAGGCACCTACCTCGGGCACCCTGACCTGGAGCTGTTCGAGCAGGTGCTCTGATCAGGCGTTGCGGTTCGCCCTCAGCGCGGCTTCACCGCCACACCGTGGGTCATGTAGGCGGCCCAGCGCGGACCCGGCTGGTACCCCGATTCGACCTCGGGCAGCACGAAGCCGGCGTCCTGGATCAGGGCGTCCGCCTTGCGGGTGAGGTGACAGCCGCCACCGATGATTTTCCACAGCGGCTCGATGCGACGCTGCCAGGCCTGCACGCCCTCGTCCGGGCTCAGGCCGTGCTCCACGAAGTAGAACCGGCCGCCGGGCTTGACCACCCGGTGCATCTCCTTGAGCGCCCGGTACACGTTTGGAATCGAGCACAGTGTCCAGGTGCACACGATCGTGTCGAAGCGGGCGTCCTCCGCGGGAATCTCCTCGCCCGAGATCTGCAGCACGTCCACTTCCGGCGTTGCCTGCGCCGCTCGCCTGCGGGCAAGGACGGTGAGCTCCGCATGCGGGTCGAGGCCGGTCACCGAGCGCGCGCGCTCGGTGTAGTGTGGCAGGTTCAGGCCGCTTCCGATGCCGATCTCCAGCACGTCGCCTTCCGCCTGCGGTACGTAGCGGCTGCGCAGCTCGGTCATAGGCGGCTGCGCGCAGGCGGCGTCGATGAGCTTCGGCAGCACGTATCTTGCGTAGAGACCCATGTCAGTCGTTTCTCCAATGGTTCACTTGTCCTGCTCCTTCGACGTGACGCTGGCCATCAGGTTCCCGTGGTTTTCTCGAACACGAGATTCCCACCAAGCCACGTTTCGAGTACCTCGATGCCCATGATCGCCTCGTCGGGGATCGTGAGCGGATCCGCGGAGAGGACGATGAAGTCGGCCAGCTTTCCGGGCTCGAGGGTGCCCTTCTCGTTCTCTTCCCAGGTCAACCAGGCGCCGCCGACGGTGTAGGCCCTGAGCGCTTCGCTGCGCGTCAGCTTCTCCTGAGGGCCGAAGATGCGTCCGCTCATGCCGCGCCGGGTCGTCGCCGCGTAGATACCCACCATGGGACCGATCGGTAGAATGTCGCTCGAGATGGCGAGGTGAATACCGTGCTCGATGGGCGTGCGCAGCGGGTTGTTCGTCTCGAGTCGCTCACCGTCCAGGTTTGCCACGTAGCGACCTTCCAGGGTGTAGGTGAAGTTGGGCTGCTGGGTGATCGCAATGCCGTGCTCGGCCATGGCTCGCATGGTGTCCTCGTCCGGCATGATGGTGAAGTGGTTGAGATAGTGGCGATGGTCCGGGCGCGGCGCTTCCTCCAGGGCCGCAACAAGGTCGGCCACGGCGATTTGAATGGCGGCATCACCGATGGCATGGATCCCCAGCTGCCAGCCGTCCAGGTGAGCCTGGCGAATGAGCGAGGCGAGCTCGGATTCGCTCATGTTCAGCTTGCCGCGGTAGGCATCCTGCCCCTTGTAAGGCTTCGTCGTGTAGGCCGCAGGGCCGGTGAAACCACCGTCTGCGAAGATCTTGATCGCCCCCACCTTGAGGTGCTCGTCGCCGTCGCCCGTCTTCCTGCCGAAGGCGGTCATCGCATCGTGCCCCTCGTAGGTCAGCTGAACGGCGGCACGGGGCAGCCGGCCACGACCTTCGGCGTAGACCGCCTCCCATTCCGGGAAGTTGTCTATGGTGTCCTGTGCCTGAATGATTGAGGTGATGCCTTTCTCGAAGAGCGCCACGAGGCGTGCTTCGAGGTCCGGGCGCATCTCGGCGCGCGGCGTGGGTGGAACCATGCGCTCGACGATCTCCTGGCGCTCCCGGATGATCCCGTTGAGCTCGCCGTGCGCGTCCCGTTCGATGATGCCGCCGTCCGGATCGGGCGTGGTGGCATCGATGCCGGCCAGGGCGAGCGCGGCGCTCGATACCACGGCGCTGTGCCCACCGGCGCGGGTGAGAATGACGGGGTGGCCGGGCGCTGCCGCGTCCAGGTCCGATCGCAGCGGGCGGCGCTGCTCGGCCAGCTCGTCCTCGGACCAGCCGTAGCCTGTGATCCAGTTGCCGGGCCCGACCGCGGCTGCTTTGTCCGCCACGAGCCGCATCATTTCGTCGATGGAGCTCACCCCGCCGAGCTCGATGAAATGGCCGGGCCGTGCGTTGATGTGTATGTGACTGTCGACGAACCCCGGCATGGCCGTTCTGCCGGCGAGATCCAGCGTGGCTTCTCCCACGTAGCGGTCGGTGACCGTCGCGTCGCCGACGGCCAGGATGCGACCGTCGTCGATCACCATGTGGCTCGCGACGTGGTCTGCCTCGTCGAGGGTCAGGATGTGCCCGTTGCTGACCAAGAGATCCACGACCTGCCGCGCGTGGGGTTCGTCCGTCCGTGCGTGGTCTTCGCCGCAGCCGGCCGGCAGCACGAGGAGCAGGACTATCGCGGACAGCCGCATCCTCACAACCTCCGGGCAAGCCTTCTGATCGGTTCGGGCACGTCGATGGGCGTGCTGGCCGGATCATAGTAGGGCCGCTCGCCTTCGATGGTGACCCGGTGTCCGCGCCGCTCGTCGGGCCAGTAGTCCCACAGAGCGAAGTGCTGGGTGCAGCGGTTGTCCCAGAAGGCGATGGCGTTCTGCGTCCAGCGGAAACGCACCTGAAACTCAGGACGCTGCTGGTGCTGGTAGAGGTAACCGAGCAGCGCCCGACTCTCGTCGGGCTCGAGCTCGTTGATCCGGGTGGTGAAGCTCGGGTTCACGTACAGGGCCTGCCGTCCGGACTCCGGGTGCGTGCGCACGACCGGGTGCGAGGTCGTGGGATAGCTGCGCGTCGAGTCGTCCACGCCCCGGTCTGCGTAACGTCCGCGGTATACGTGCTCCGAGGCGTGGGTGGCCGTGAGCGTGGCCAGAAACGCCTGCAGTGCGGGTGACAGGGTTTCGAAGGCGGCATACATGCTGGAGAAGAGCGTGTCGCCCCCGGTCGGCGGCAGGACGTGAATCTGCAGCAGGGTGGCCATTGGCGGGCGCTCATCGCAGGACACGTCCGTATGCCAGCCGTTGCCGTTGGCTACCTTGGAATCCCTGTGCGCGTGTATGACGAAGATCTCCGGGTGACCGTCGAGATGAGGTGCTGCCGGGTGGGCGTGCAGCGGTCCGAACTGACCGGCGAAGCGGATCTGCGCCTCGGGCGACAGCGCCGGCTGGTCTCGGAAGAACAGCACCTGGTGCCGGTTGAGCGCCGCGCGAACCGCTGCGACGGTGTCCGGCTCCGCCGCCGCCAGGTCCGCGCCGGACACCTCGGCGCCGATGGCTCGGGTCAGGGGCGCGATCTCGATGTCCATCGCCATCTTCCCGGTCAGACCAGCAGCCGGTAAGGCGCTTCGAGGAGATCGCGGACATCGGCGAGAAACCGGGCCGCTGGCGCCCCGTCCAGCACCCGGTGGTCCCAGGTGAGGGAGAGGCGCATCCGCTGCACCCGAACCGGCGTGCCCGCTTCCCAGGCCGTGTCCTCCCGGATCCGGTTGACCCCGAGGATGCCGGCCTGGGGTGCATTGAGTATGGGGGTGAAGCTGTCGACGCCGAACATCCCCATCGCCGTGACGGTGAAGGTCCCACCCTGGAGATCGTCCGGGGTCAGAGAACCCTCGCGCGCGGCGGCGGAAAGCCGACTGGAGGCTCGCGCCGTCTCCTCCACGCTCAGCCGGTCCGCGTGGCGGATGACCGGTACGATCAGGCCGTCCTCCAGGGACACGGCCATGCCCACGTGCACGTCACCCTTGAGCACGATCGCCTCGCCGGCGAGCTGGCTGTTCATGTGGGGATGGCGCCTCAGCGCCTTGGCGGCGGCCCGGATCACCAGGTCGGTGTAGGTTGGCCGGACGCCCTGGTCGGCCCACTCGTCGATGAGCTGATTGCGCAGCTTCACCGCCTCATCCATCCGAACGTCCATGTCCATGGTGAGCTGCGCGGTGCTCGACAGGCTCTGGTGCATACGCGTGGCGATGGTCCTGCGCATGCCACGAAACGGTATGGACCGGTCGGCGGCCTCTGGTGTCGATCCGGCCTGCTCGGGTCGGGCCCCGGCGAGCATCTCCACGTCGTCTCTGGTGATTCTGCCCCCCGGACCGGTGCCCGTCACGTTCGTGAGGTCGACGCCGAGCTCGCGGGCAAGCCGGCGGGCCATGGGCGACGAGCGGCGGTCGCCCTGAGCGCCCGTCACGGTCGTCCGGGGCTCGGTGGCTTCCACGGCAATGATGTCGGCCTCGACGATCCGGCCGTCTGGTCCGCTGCCTTCCAGCGCCGAAAGATCCAGACCACGTTCCGTAGCCAGACGGCGGGCGATCGGTGACGCGCGCACCCGATCGCCGTCGTCCGCGCGCCGTACGGGTTCGTCCGCCGCGGCTGGACGCCGTTCCGCGCCACCGCTGCCCGCGGGCGCCGTCGGGGCCGCGGCGGCCATCAGCTTCTCGGGAATCTCCTCGTCCTCTGCAAAGATGTAGCCCACCACGTCGCCGGGGGCCTTGGTCACCCCTTCGGCCACCAGGTGTTTGACGATGCCCGAAGCGTCGGCATCCACGTCCAGGTTGACCTTCTCCGTCTCCAGGCGATAGAGGAGCTCGCCTTTCTGCACGGTGCTGCCGTCGGCAACGTACCACTCCTCGACGATGCCCTCGGTCATGTTCATTCCTACTTTGACCAGATAGACCTCGGTTGGCATCGCTCCTCCGTGTCAGGACTGCCCGCCGGCGGCCGCTTCGGCACGCGGGGGGTTCAGAAAGAAGCCGCGCTCGGCGGCGAGTCGCATCACCTGAGAGACGTCGACTACCCACGGTCCTGCCCGATGCACCGTGAGCGTCGCCTGCTGCCCCGGCTTGAGCGTTCGCTCGCGTTCGCCATCGAACGCGAGCACGCCGGGGCCGGTGCAGCGCACGCTCTGCCCGAGACCGATGGTCCGGCAGGTCGCGATGTCGACCTCGCGATAGTGGCCCGGGGCGATGGGTGAACGCACGACGCGACCGCCGCTGCCGCCGAACTCGAGCACCAGCCCCGAGTCGATACGGCTGCTGAGCGGGGAGAGCAGGCCGCCGATGGCTGTGATCCCCACCGCCGCCGGATCCGCGACGGTGAGCAGCGCGGAGCAGAGGCTCTCCGGGTGGAGCAGGGCCCGCGCGCCGACGAATCGGTCGTCGACCAGCACCGCGTCGATCAGTGCCAGATCCTCGTCCTCGTCCTCGATCTCGACCCGGATGATCTTGCGCTGCTCGGACACTTCCGCCAGTGGCACCATGCCGGCTGCGACGAGCGCCGCGGCTGCGCCGGCAACGGTGGCCTCGACCAGCCGCGGGAAGACGTTGTTCGTGCCCGTGGAGATCGGGATCAGCGGGGCGTCGACCCAGCCGAGCGCAAACGCACGATTGGTGCCGTCGCCTCCGAGGGTGACGTTGACCGAGCTCGGCAGCGCCGCGAGGGCCCGCGCGGCCCGGGTGGTGTCGAGGGCCGTGCCGGTCTCCGCCGCCACTGCGGGCTGCGCCCGCGGATCTGCATCCCCGAGCACCTCAGTGATGGCCCGGCGCACGATACCGTGCGCATCGTCCAGATACGCGACCCGCCAGCCTTGCGGACCGAGGGCGCCCAGCACCCCCGCGAGCAGACGCTGCACGATGGCCTGCTTCTCCGGGTTGTCGAACACCGACGCCCGGCTGACGAGCCGTCTGATGTCTTTGCCCGAAGCGGGATTGGCGACGATGCCGATGGTCGACATGACGCCCGTCAGCGATCCCCGAGCCCGAGCATGCGGCGCACCTCTGCGACTATGCGATCTGTGTTCGGCACGTACACGGACTCGAGCGCGGGGCTGAACGGGACCGGCGAGAAGGGTGCCCCGACACGGGCGACCGGCGCGTCCAGCCAGTCGAAGGCGTGCTCCTGGATCTGGCTTGCGATCTCGCCGCCGATGCCGCCGAAACGTACCG
The DNA here is from genome assembly GCA_050118205.1 of Pseudomonadales bacterium. Taxonomy (GTDB): domain Bacteria; phylum Pseudomonadota; class Gammaproteobacteria; order Pseudomonadales; family Azotimanducaceae; genus SZUA-309. The sequence goes on along the minus strand of JASFLG010000071.1, from coordinate 4,402 downwards.
CCTCGTGAACGACCAGCGCGCGGTGGGTCTTTCTGACCGAGCGCGCCACGGTGTCCGTGTCGAAGGGCTGCAGGGAGCGCGGGTCGATGATCTCGGGATCGATGCCGAGCTCGGCGAGCGCATCCACCGCCTTCATTGCCTCGTGGGTCATGCGGCCGAGGGCGACAATGGTGAGATTGCGGCCCTCGCGGAGCACGTTTGCCTCGCCGATGGGTACCTCGTAGGCTGCCTCCGGCACCTCACCGGTGATCGCGAGGGACATCTTGTTGAGAACCACCACCACCGGGTTGTCGTCGCGCGCCGCAGCGATGATCAGTCCCTTGGCGTCGTAGGGTGTGGTCGGCATCACCACCTTGAGCCCCGGCAGGTGGCACAGCCACGCCTCGAGCGACTGGGAGTGCTGTCCGGCCAGACTCGCACCGGCGCCGGCCATGGTGAGCAGGGTGACCGGGAGCGTGGCATGACCGCCGAACATGTAACGCATCTTGGCGAGCTGGTTGGCGATCTCGTCCATGCACTCGCCCAAGAAGTCCATGAACATGATGTCGATGATCGGCCGGCAACCCGTGGCGGCCGCGCCCACGCCGAGGCCGACGATGCCCTTCTCGGAGATCGGCGTGTCGACCACCCGTGTGTCGCCGAACTCCTTGAGCAGGCCGTTGTAGTAGCCGTACACGCCGCCGGCGCCGGCAACGTCCTCGCCGGCAACGAACGCGTTGTCCTGCTCCCTGAGCACCTGGCGGATGCCATCGGTGATGGCGGCCACGTAGGGCAGGGTGCGGGGTTTTGCCTGTGCTTCTGCCATTGTGCTCTCTCCCTCCCGTTTTCAGGCGTAGACGTCTTCGAGCAGTGAGTCCGGATCGGGCATCGGGCTCGAATCCGCGAACCGGACGGCCTCCTGCACCTCGGTGTTCGCCTGGTCGTGCACCCGGCGCGCGTCCTCTGCGGAGAGGATGTTCTGCTCCGCGAGCTTTTCCTCGAGCAGCGTGATGGGGTCGCGCCGGCGCCACTCGGCGAGCTCCTCGTCGCTCCGGTACTTCAGCCCCATACCGCGCACGCCCACGTGATCGAAGAAGCGGTACGTCTTGCACTCGAGCAGCGTCGGCCCGGCCCCGTCGCGTGCCCGCTGAATGGCGATCTCGGCCGCCTCGTAGACGGCGATGGCGTCCATTCCGTCGACGATCACACCGGGCATGCCGTATCCCGCGGCACGGTCGGCAACGTCGACGACTGCCTGATGCTTGGCCTGGGGCGTGAACTCCCCGTAACCGTTGTTCTCGCAGACGAAGAGGACGGGCAGCCGATACAGGGCTGCCATGTTGGCCGCTTCGTGAAAAGATCCCTCGTTCGACGCGCCGTCGCCGAAGAAGGTGACGGCGACCCGATCGGTCTTGCGGAACTTGTTGGAGAATCCGGCGCCGACGGCGATGGGCGGCCCCGCTCCGACGATGCCGTTGGCCCCCAGCATGCCCAGCGTCATGTTGGAGATGTGCATGCTGCCGCCTTTACCCTTGCAGTAGCCGGTTGCCCGACCGTACAGCTCGGCGAACATCGGTCCGAACTCGCCGCCCTTGGCGATCAGATGGCCGTGACCCCGATGGGTGCTCGTGATCCAGTCGTCGTCGGCGAGGTGGGTCATCACGCCGGCGGCCACCGCCTCCTGCCCGACATAGAGGTGCAGCGCGCCGGGAATCTTCCCGTCTTCCATCAGCTTGCCCGCCGTCTCCTCGAAGATCCGGATGCGGACCATGCGACGATGGATGTCGAGCAGCGTGTCGTCGGATATCTGCGCGGTCAAAACCTTCTCCCCTGGTTGGCCCAGCACAGATCTTATCTCAATCGCTCCGCTGCTGTTCAGCCCCACGGGTTACCCGTCGCGTTGCCACGGATGCGCCCGATGAGGCAGCCTTGGGTTTCCACGGCGTGCCGACCGGGCGCGCTGCGATCAGGAGGTTTCGGCCAGGTGATCCCGGTGATGCCAATGACGGCGCTGGCGGACGGCGACATGGCGGCCTGCAGGGTGGGCGGCGAGGAGATTCTCGTCGCCAACGTGCAGGGTCAGTACTACGCGGTCAGCAACTTCTGCAGCCATGCGGGTCAGCGCCTCTCGACGGGCCGGCTCGACGGTCATGAGCTGCACTGCCCACTGCACCGCGCGAGCTTCGACGTGCGCACGGGCGCGGCTCTCTCGCGCCCGGCCAGCGAAGCCTTGAAGCGCTATACGGTCGTGCTTCAGGACGGCAAGATCCAGATCCTGCTCGGCGGGGGAGATTCCCGGGGGTAGTGTCTGCGGCCGGCGGGCGATGCCAGAGCCGGCCGCAGACTGGCGGGGGTCGTCAGAGGACGTCGTTGAGCTGGAGAACCGAGGGATTCGGTCCGAGGCCCGGGGCGTCGACCGCGATCACGGTGCTGACGCTCCCTGCGGTGAACGGCACCGACAGGAGCGGACCGATGGCCACGTCCTTGCTGCCCGCAGAGGTGACGGCGATATCGTAGCGGCCATCAGCGAGGCCCACATAACCGGTGTCCGCTTTGAACGGCACGTCCGCGAAGGCCGGATCCGCGTCGGCGGGAACGGGGTCGACGGCGGTCAGCGTCCCCTCCGGCAGCACGTAGATGTCCACCGGGCCGGCTATGACCGAGGCGTGCACGATCCGCACCTGAGCTTCAGTTGCGATCGAGCGTGTGACGTCCTGCAGCAGCAGTGCATCGAGAGGTTGGGAGGGATCGAGCGAGAGGGAGCCGACAGCGAGAACGGTCGTGGCGGTACCGCGGGCCAGATCGGCGGTGGTCTCGAGCACCGAAGGGTCCCCCGCGGCATAGGGAGATGCGGCGACGGCCAGATCGGTGGCGCCGGGGGTCAGGGGAACCGGGCCTGCCACGTCGAGAAAGTCGAGCCCCTGAACCGGGCTCGGCTGGCCATCGACGAGGATGTCCACGGCAGGCGCATCGGCCGAGGCATGCACGACCCGGACATTAGAGAGCGTGTCCGTGTCGATCAGCTCCGAAGCGGATGCGCCGTTCGTCACGATCAGCGAGATCGGTGAGCTGCTGGCCGCGTTCGTGTCGGGGACGGCAACGACGAGCAGGTTGGAGCCCCCGTCCAGCGTTACCTCACCCGAGTCGTAGACGACGGTGCCTGGCGTCATCGGTGGCGTCGCGCGAATCTGGTACGTGCCGGCTGGTACCTCTATGGCGCCCCCGGCCAGTACCTCGCCGAAGGAGAAGACGGCGTTCACGGTCCCGGATGGGGGGTTCGTCAGGTCGGCGCCGGGCTCGGTGAGCCAGACCTCGACCGCGGTGTCGCCCGCTTGTGGTACGGCCGGCGCGGCATGTACGACCCGCAGTCGCACCGTGTCGGCCGCGACTGCGGGCGTGTCATCGGTGAGTACCAGTGGCGCTATGTCGCCGAGGTCGCCCAGCGCGATGACCGAGAGTCGCGTGCCCTCGTCCAGCGTGACCACCGGATCGTCGCCGGAGGCAGGAATGACGGTGGCCTCGCTGCCTCCCGGGAGAACGCCGTTCACGCGCACCGCGATGTCACCCGTGTCGTACTGACCGATGGCGACCGCCTTGTAGTCGAGATCTGTGATTGTCTCGCTGCCGTTGAACAGCACTTTGACCGGAGGCGCATCGGAAGAGGCGTGTATGACTTCCACCGTGCCTTGTGGTGTAGCGGAAAGGCCGGGGGGCGGGTCGCTATCGTTGCTGGAACCGCAACCGACGAGCATCAGGAACAGGGATCCCGCGGCGAGCTGGGCGAACCAGGCACGTGGGCTTGACGCGTTGCGTGATCGGGTCGACATGAGAGGGTCTCCATCCTTGGTTTGGCTGTGGGAACGGATGGTCGGCTCGGCCTCGTCAATCGCGCGTCAGCACGGAAAGGGCAGACATTGACGCGCATTTGATCCTGCCCTGCATACCGGCTGTAGTTGCCAACGCGGCGTCGCTATACTGCGCGCTCTTTCAAGCACCGACAAAGCACGCGCTTCCGGGGGGACGTCCATGAGTGACGCTGACCGTATTCGCCGCGGCAATCTGCAGGTCGCCGCGGTGCTGGACAAACTGATCGCCGAAGAGATCCTGCCAGGCACCGGGGTGGACCTCGGTGACTTCTGGCGTGGATTCGAGTCGATTCTGGCGGAGCTTGGCCCGAGGAACCGGGCGCTGCTGGCCGAGCGCGAGGCGCTGCAGAAACGCATCGACGACTGGCACCTGGCGCGCAGAGGGCAGCCCATCGATCCGGCCGAATACAAGGCCTTTCTGGTGGAGATTGGCTATCTCATCGAGGAGCCGGCGCCGTTCACCATCCGCACGGAGAACGTGGATGATGAGATTGCACACATCGCCGGGCCGCAGCTCGTGGTGCCGGTAATGAATGCCCGATTCTCCCTGAATGCCG